>JBCCRW010000176.1:0-11230 GCA_039201055.1 Planctomycetota bacterium
CAGTATTGAGCGGCCGCCAAACGTTCGTGCGGCTTGGAGATCAAACGCTCGCCACCGCCGCGTTTTTCGATTGCAAAGCTGAAGTAGTGGTTCGTTCGACTCATCGGATTTTCGAACGCCAACCAACGCAGCTGCGGGATATCGATGTTCAGCTTGGCGGCGAGATCGGCTGGTGCGGCCATCACGGGCAAACCGGCCGCTTGCAGTTTTTCGACATGGGCGCGACGGTCGGCCAGGCCTCGACTGACGCCTCGGCCCAAATACACGATGTCCGTTTGGCGGCGGTGTTTGACTGCCGCTTCGTGCAAACGTCTTCGCTCGGCCGCTTCGGCTTTCTTTCGTGCCTTGGCCTCTTGTCGCTGGGCACGATCCTGGGCAACTGCCAGACGTCCGGCCTCGGCCAACGCCCGGTCGTCATCGCGATACGCCAGCATCCGTCGACCGACATCGTGGATCTGTGCCAATTCCTCCGGCGAAATCAGCCCCATCGACACCATGGTGCGGTCGATCACCTGGACCCGCGGCAGCGACGTGGGCGGAATTTCGTTCAGCGGGTCAAGGAACGCGGTCCGCCAATTCGGATCGCGTATTAGCGCGAAGGTTTCGTTCTCGCTGAGTGTTCGGAATTTTGAAGCATCCAGACCATCGATGCTGGCCTTGGAGGGCGGTGGTGAAGGAGCGGACGAGGATTCCGATAAGCCGCGAGTGGACGCCGCTTCGGTGCCGGGAAACCGCGAAGGCTGACCGGATATTGCACCGGAGGTACTCTGGATCGGCCGCGTTCCAAAGAATTGCCGGCGGAGCCAATCGATCAAGCCCATGATGCCACCGGAAAGAGAAGGCTTGCGAAAAGGCTCCCAAAAAGGCTCTCGGAACGGTGACGAACCCACTTCAACACTGCGGACCGAGGTCGTTCACCAAGGCCAACCGCGACATCTGTCAGGTCGAAAGCCTTGGCTTGCCTTGGTCGACCGGACAGATGTCGCGGTTGGCCAAACGAACAACGGCCTCGGGGAAGATCAGCAAGCGAAACCCAACCATGGCGGAACGCCATAGCAAAACAGTCTTGGTTCGTCACCGTTTCCGAGAACACCCAGAGTGTGGTCGGCGGCAAGGTATTTTTGCAAGTCACGTTCATTGGACATGCAGCCCCATCGCACGCAGCCGCGCCCACCAATCGTTACTGTGGCCGGTGGGGGGATGCCACGCCGTTTCGCGCAGTGCCTGCAAATGGCGGCAGGGACCATTGCGAATGCCATATTTGAAGTGCCATGAGCAACGACACTTGCCACGCACGATCCGGCCATCGCCATCAATCAACACTTCACAGTCCTGGTTGCCGACTTTGCCGGTCAAAATCAGTCCGCCACGCGGGCCGTCCTGGCGACTTTGCAAATCAACCTGGCGTTTGGCAATCAGTTCTTCGCAGCCGACCCGTTCGGGGTGCGGGCCTCCGATTTCGCGATCGGAAACCTCCATCGGCATGATCTGCCGCCAGCGAAAAATACCCGCGTCTAAATCGTGAATCACCTGGCCCCGCAATGCCAGTTCGTTCATCGCCGCCAGCGTGGACGCTTGATCCGTGCCGATCGAAGTGGCGATTTCGCCGCGTGTCATGGCGCGTTTTTGCGACAGGGTTTCGGCCGCCTTGGCGACCCCGCGAGCGTCCGCGGGCGTGGTCGGCATCAGCATGTCCACGGCCGTGCCGGCCGACCAATCGTTTGCCGTCCAACCGCTTAAGCCGAGCGTCAAGCGAAACCCGCGGCCGTGGACGACCCAAAAACTGGGCAACCCCGTCGCCAATAAATGCACATCGATCCGCTGGGCGATGGGCAACACACGCGCCAGCGTCAACAGCCGCCGGCGTCCCCAAATGCGAATCGGTTCGGACAAATCGCCACCGGCCGAATCCAATTTGAATTCCGATTCGTCAATCACTTGTTCCCATGGTTCCAGCACGATTCGCGGAAAACCTTTTGCCCCCACCTCGAAACGAATCGCTCGGGGGCTGGTGCGCGCTTTGTGGCGACGCAAGAACGCCAGAATGCTGTAAACGCTGGACACGGATAAACGCACAACGCGGGTGGGCAGCGTCATTGCCGCCTGCAGTTGCATGAAGCCTTTCAACCAACCATCGGGCAGATCAATTTTTTCCTCGCGATGCATCTGGGTGTTTTGATCGTCGCCCGTGCCATCTTCTTGTTCGCTGTGTGTTGTCGAAACGGCCACCGCGGTGGGATCGATTTGAAAACGCGTTTCGCGATAGCTGCGCAGCGATTGAAAACTGTCGTACAAATCCCAGGAGTAATCCACATTGGTGGTGCCCAGTTGTGACGTCGATCCCGAGATCATGCCGCCGGATTCGTCAAATCCGGATTCCCGATCGACGCTCAAACAGCCATAGGCGGATTGGTCGACCGAAAAACATTCGAACATGACGACGTCGTCGGCGATGGTGCACACCGGGTCATAAAGCATCAGCCGTTCCCACAACGTCAGGTTTTCGCGACGCAGCCGGTCATGCATCACGCGGCGGGCACGCCAGTATCGCTTTAGCGCGGCGGCATGGTCACGTTTAAGTTCGGTATGGGGCTCGCCGCGTATGGCAACATCGGCGGCGTGGGCGTCCGATGCGGCTTTGCGAATCGCGACTTCGCGTTGCCGATTTCGGGCCAAATAATTTCGATAGGCCGCGCGATCGGGCGGCTTAAATCGCAAATCATTGATGACGATATCGTGCAGCGTGCTGATCGCTTCGCGAAAGGTCAGCGGTTCGCGTAGCGCGGCGTCGAAGGCAACTTGGTCGCGCACCAAATTGGGTGCCATCGACAGCACCTGGCCGCCGGTGGTTCGTGTCAACCGGCTGCGACGGGCGTATTGATATTGAACTTGCATCAGGGTCTGCCTCGCCGCGGATACGTTGCGGCGACACCAGGGGGATCATCGCGAACGCTTAGAGTATCGTGCACGCCAGGCGTGTCAGGCCAAGTGATTTCGGGCATCCGCGTTTTCAATTCGTCGGCCAGTCTGGGATGCAGCATCGACAGCAACACCAATTCGCTGGTGGCGGCCGCCCGCTCGGGCGCGCGAATCGAACGCGCGGCCTGCACCAGAACGGTCAGGTAGCCGTTGGCTTTGGGATCGGTTGCGGCAAGGTCGACGCCGGATTCACTTTGTAGTCTTTCGTTCAGGAAGCAAGCCAATTGCCGGATTGCCTTGGGCTTGCTGCGGCCGCCACGGTGGACTGACAGAATGACGGCCGTCCAAACGATTGCCATCGATTCGCCGGAAGCAGGGCCCGTGTCCGGGTGTTTTGTTTTTCGCAAATACCGGTCCAAGCGTTGCACCAACGCTTCACGGACTTCATCGTGCGGCGTTTCGGCCAACCGCGCCCACAAACCGGCGTCATCACGCCAGTTGTCGGCATCCGCACGGGCATCGATATCGACGGAAACATCGGTCTCGGCTAATTCGATAGGCTCGGGTGCATCGACCAGCCAGCCACACGCGACCGCACGATTGGCTCCAATCAGGGTGTCAAAGAATTCGACCAATTCCAGCGGCGTCGAATCATTGGTTTTGCAGATCTGGTCGATCGCCCACCGCGTACGCTCGGTGGCCAACGCGTCGCACCGGGCGCCGCCCAAAAGTTGCAATTCGGGAATCGAAAACGCTGTTTCGGTATGGGATTCCCGCATCCAATCCAGTCCCAAGCGGGCCAGTGGTGATGGGCGGGCCGATGCCAATTCAATCAATTCGTCGCGTCCGAGGCGGTCCCGGCGGACATGCCGCTGCATCGCATCGATCAAGATGGGCAGGATCGATGGGGCCGCGTTGTGGACGATTTTCAGCCAATCCGCGATGGACAAGTTCGGCAGGTCGTCGTGATTGACGAATGCCTCCGATGCAAGTTCTTGCAGCGATGGGTCCGGGTGGGAAAGCAGTTCCAGCCAGCGAAGCACCGGAACGCGGTCCAAAAAATCCTGGTGAAAATCTCGCAAACACTCCAGCGCCCAAGTGCGAATCAGCGACGCCGATGATGATTGGAGCAATTCCCACAAACATTCGGCGGCGACATCCTGTTGCCATGCCTCGGGGCAATACGGAGCCGCACGCAGGTCCGCCAGCGACTTTCCCTCGAGCAGATTGGTGTGCATGCCGGTGAACGCGATCACATCGCTGTGGAAGTACGCGGCGTGCATCAGCGACCAGTTGTCGATCACTGCCGGGCCGTCTTGAAAGTCGTCGTCGCGATAACGGCTGAGTGCTGACGCGATTGCTCGGACGTAGGCTTCCGGGTCGCGACGCGAAAGCTGCCGAAAAAAACGCCATATCCGCCGCCGCAAATACGCCCGTGTGCGTTGGGAAAACAGTTGGTGGCCGGGCTTGTTCTTGATATCCGGCAGCGGGTAAGTGAATTCCTTCCAGCCGATTTTGTACGAATGCGTTCGCCCGGTCACCTCTTTTCGCGTCGGGTTGGACTTCGCGCGAAGCATCGATACCGGCGTCCAATTGCCACGGCCCATCGGAAGAAACTGCGTCACGATCACGCGGCGGACGATGCGATCCAGGGCCACCATCCAGTGTCCCAGCATTTCGAGATCCGCCGCCGATTCGTGATACCGAAACGCATGCTTGACGACGGTTTCGTGCCCCGGGTGATTCAGCGGCCCGTGCAGGTAGACCAACCATTGTTGCTTGGCCCAGGGTCGTTTGTCGGTCACCCACTTTTGCGTGAAGTGCTCGAGCGAAAGCCGCTCGTCAAATTGGATGAATGCGTCCAGGAAGCGGTCGTCACCGGCGGCGAAGAGTTCCTCCAGCAGAATCTTCGACTTCGGTGATGCGTTCATCGTCAGCCTTACAGGAACGTGTTCGACGCGAGGATTGTAACGCGATTTGGATCACAAAACTCTGGGATGAATCCAATCACTCAGGTGGATAGCTCCATCCCCAAAAACTACCGTTGTCATCGATCCGATTCGCCCCATCGGGTTACTGGCGCTGCCGCTTTTTGCGTCGGTCGGCGGAATCGGTTGTCGAAACGACGATCTCGGGCAGCTTCTTTGGATTGTTCCGAAAAAACAACTTCTCGCACTGGAGTACGCCTACTAGCGTAAGGAGGTTTTGTCCGATGTCACCATCCAAACTGCCGCGACGATGCTTTTCAGACTTTTCTTCTCATCCCTGTTCGCTGCATTGCTGTTCCTTCCAAACAGCAACGCGGGCGTGGTAAACAACACGCTTGAGATCACCTTGACCGGCGGCACGCCGCTGGACGGAACGGTGCTTTCTGGATCGTTCGCTTACAACGATGCCCTGTTGACCGGAATGGGGATAGAGAACGTTGGTCCGGTGGGCACAAGCATTGGAGGCGTTATCGAGGACCCCGATTTCAGCATCGCGGTGGATGTCTTCGGCGTGATTCTGGATGAAACCAACGATATCGATTTCCCAGACTTTCCCTTACTCGAATTTGTCGATGGGGATCCGACGTCTTTCGATCTGATTTTTGAGCAGGGAGTGAACGGCACCAACTTTGGATCTTCGGGCATTATCGAGTTGTCGTTCGATAGCGATTTGGTCGAGATCGGCATGAATACTTTTTCGGTCGACGCATTCATTGTGGTACGGCCAATTCCCGAGCCCGGCACGCTGCTCGCTTTCGGTTGTTTGACAGCAGCCGGTCTGGTGCGACGACGACGCACTTAAAACGTGTTCGCTTGACGTCAACGTCTTCCACCGCGGGCGTGTGGCTGTCGCCGCACCTTCGACGCACCCTTGGATAGCTTGAGCCAGGAACTCAGTGCGTGCCGCGAGCCTGGATCCCAGGCCCTACGCGCGGCATTGGCGAGTCGCTAAACCGCGTTTGAGGGCTTGCGTGATCCATTTCTATCCGCCCTGGACTGTCTCGTTCCCAAGGGACGAGCATCGTAATGGCCAAGGTTGGCTGTCTTGATTAACCATTTCGTTGTCGGTGTCCTGGCTTAGCCGGACGCGATGAATGACTGGTGTCGCTCCGTAACGCGGTGGTTGTTCCCGTGGGTTCCGCCTCGGAGAGGCGGGCTACTTTGGCTCTGCCTCGGACAGGCGTGCGACTTTGGGCCTGCCCCGGGGAGAGGCATGACTTTGGGTGAACCACCGCTCGAGTATCCCATGGAAGGGTACAATCCACTAGCTGGTGCCTTGCGAACTGGTGCCTTGCGAACCGGTGCCTTGCGAACCGGTGCCTTGCCGACTGGTGCCTTCGGAAGTCTGGTGCCTTCGGAGGACTGGCACCCTGCGAAAACAGGCTTACGCATTTTCTTCGATCATTCGGATATCCCATTTTTCCATGCCCCGACTCGCCCATCACGTTTTCTTCACACTCAAGGATCGTTCCCCGGCAGCTCAAGACACACTCGTCGCGGCCTGCAAGAAGTATCTGGACGAACATCCCGGCCTGATCGATTTTTCCGTTGGCAGGCGTGATCCGGAATTGGATCGTCCCGTCAACGGGGACTTTGACGTCTCGTTGCACTGCATTTTCGACAGCCGTGCCAGTCATGACGTCTATCAAGCGGCGCCGCGGCACATGGCGTTCATCGAAGAAACGCAAGCGACGTGGGCCGAGGTTCGGGTCTTCGACAGCATTCTGGAGGGTTAACAATGTCGGGTATTCCCCTGCACGAGCGGACCTGCAAAGCCTGTGAGGGCGGTGTCGATCCGGTGGGCGAAAACGAACTGGCGTCGTGGCGACGCGATGTCCCCCAGTGGCAACTTGCCGAGGATGGCAAATCGATCTATCGCAAATGGAATACCGGTGATTTTGTCAAGGCCATTTCCGCCATGCGAGAAATCGCCGAACTTGCCGAGGCTGACGCGCATCATCCTGACCTACATTTGACCGGCTATCGCCATCTAAAGGTCGTGTTGACGACACACGCAATCGGCGGCCTGAGTGAGAATGATTTTATCCTGGCGGCGAAAATCGATCGCCGCCTGGACCAAGCACCCGCCGACGATTCCGACATAGTGGGACCCGCATGAGCGAGAATTTTCAGGTCAATCTTGGCGGATTGATCGATATCTTGGCGAATCATCTTTACAGCGGGCCGCAGGTCTATTTACGAGAATTGTTGCAAAATGCCACCGATGCGATTCGTGCCCGCAAGGCCAAGGGCGACGTTGATTTTGATCCCACCATCCGTATCGAGTTGGTCACGCCGGAATCCGGGCCGCCGACGATGGTGTTCGAAGATAACGGTGTTGGACTGACTGAAGATGACGTGCTGCGGTTCCTGTCCACCGTGGGACAATCATCCAAGCGACAAATTCTTGATCGCGACGTCGACTTCATCGGCCGCTTTGGAATCGGCCTACTTTCATGCTTTATGGTGTGCGAAGAAATCGTCGTGATCTCGCGATCGTTGACGCCAGGTTCGCCAACGATCCGCTGGACCGGTCGTGGCGATGGGACTTACGAAGTTGAACAATTGCCCAGCGAAGCGGCCATCGGAACCCAGGTCTTTATCCGCTCCAGCGTTGACGCCTACGAGTTTTTTGACCCCAAATTTGTCGGCGACTCGCTGGCCCGCTACGGCGAATTCCTGGGCGTCGCGATCGAACTTCATCACGGCGGCGACGTGCGTCGAATCGATTCGACACCGCCCTGGGAAGACGACGATTGTTCCAGCGACGATGCCATCGAGGATGCCAGCAAACGACTGGGCGGAAAAATCCTGGACGCCTTTCCCATCCAAGTCGAATCCGCCGGTCTGAACGGCGTCGCCTACATCACTCGCGATTCCAGCGCGATGGCGACCCAGCGACCGCATGTGGTGTACTTGAAGCGGATGTTGTTGTCCGACCAAATCAATAACTTGCTTCCCGAATGGGCGTTCTTTGTGCGGTTGATCGCCAATGTCGAAAACCTGCACCCCACCGCATCACGCGAAACCTTTGTCGAAGATTACGAATTCGAGGCCACACGCGAGGCGTTGGGCGCGGCGATTCGCCAATACTTGCTGCAATTGTCCCATGAATCGCCTGAGCAATTTCGAATCTTGCTTTCGGTCCACCACGGCGCGATCAAAACGTTGTGCGTCGACGACGATGAATGCCTAAAGCTGTTCGCCAACTGGTTGCCCTTTGAAACCACACTGGGCCGAATGACACTGGGCGAAATTCGCAAACGCACCCCGCGTCTACCTTACACTTCGACGGTCGATCAATTTCGCGCGATCGAAGCCGTCGTCCAGGCCCAGGGCCGATTGCTGATCAATGCCGGCTACACCCATGACACCGAAGTCCTGAATCGTTTGGCCGAAGTCGATGATGAACTGGACATTCACGCTTTCGATTCCCAACGTTTCGTCGAATCGTTTGAAAGCATCGATGCCAATGATGCCGAACAGGCCGAGCAGCTGACCGAGCATGCCAACGCACTGCTGATGCCACGAGACTGCGAGGCCGACGTGGTGCGTTTCGCCCCCAAAGATTTGCCGGCATTGTTCGTGCACAACGAGGCCGCCGATTTCTTGAAAAGCATTCGACAAACCCGCGAGCAAAGTGACGAATTGTGGGCCGGGATGCTGGAACAAATCGCGGACGAAAATGAAGCAGCGGCCTACGCACGCTTGTTCCTCAATTGGAATCATCCACTGATTCGCCGCATCGCCGTCATCGAAAATCCGGAATTGCGTGACCGCCTGATTGATGTTTTGTATGCACAATCGTTGTTGCAGGGACGCCACCGAATGGATGCCCAAGAACGCGAATTGCTCAGCCGCGGAATTTTGTCGCTGGTTGATTTTGCGACGCAAACCTGAGGATAAATTGTGAGTGAGTACACCATCGAGGAACTGTTGGACCAGGCCGAGGACTACGAGTTGTACGACGTGCAGCCGTTCCTCTTGGCCCAGCAGGCCGAAAAGCTCGCCGAAGCCAGCGGTCGACCGGAAGATTTGTTTTTGACCAAGGCCAAAGTTGCGCAGTACGCAAGTCATGTCGACAAAATCGAAGAAGCGATGGTCGCGGTCGCATGGTGCTTTGCCAACCGCGAATTGCTGGACGAAATCGACCCCCAGGACCAGTATCGCTTTTTGTGGATGCTGAAAAATTTGCTTCGCAAAGCCGTCGATCTGCCCGCGATTCGGCTGGAACAAATCGAACGTGTGATGCAGCAAACCGCCGAATGGTATGACGAATATGGCATCGGCGACCAGGTCATCCACCTGCTGCGTGCCCAGCGATCCCTGATCATCGGCGACACCGAATCCATGCGTCAGCATTGGGAAACGGCGCGCACGCTGCCGCGGGATTCGATGTCGGATTGTCTGGCATGTGAAGCCGACCACCGTGTGCATTTTTGCATCGCGCTTGACGACGACGAACAGGCACTGGAAATCGCCAAGCCGATCTTGGAGGGCGAATTATCCTGTTCGACCGTTCCGCATCGGACCTATAGCACACTGCTGTACCCGCTGTTGCGTTTGGGCCGCTTGGACCAAGCACGGCAAATGCACCAGGCGGGATACCCCAAAGTGCATCGACGAGTCGATTTGGTGGACCCCGTGGCGCTTCATATTGCATTCGACGTTCGTGAGGGCAATACCCAGCAGGCTTTGGAACGTTTCGAGGCCAATGTGCACAATTTCATGGAAATCACCGCCTATACCGATCGCTATTCGTTTTTGGTCGCCGCCGAATTCCTGTTCGAAGTGCTCGGCCAAGACCAGTCAAATTGTTCGGTGACCCTGCCCAAGAACTTCCCTCTGCATCGCGAGGACGGGCAATACGAAACCGCAACGCTGCGGGAGTACTTTCGCGCTGAAGCACAACAGCTGGCGGAGAAATTCGACAGGCGGAACGGCAACGATCATTACAGCAACCAGCACCGCAAGGAACTTCGTTTGGAAGTGGGTGCGTAGTGCTTTGTAGCAGTGAAAAGTTGGGGTAGCCGTTCGAAAGTTGGGGTAGCCGTTGTTCGGCAGAACACGGAACCGCAACGTCGCTCGCTTCGCGATTGAAATGCAACAAAACGATTTCAAAGTCGCCCTGCCTCTCCGAGGCGAAGTAAATGAAACGCCTCGGAGAGGCGTGCTACTTTGATTGCTTCACGGCTCGGAGATCCGTACGCCTGTGGCTTACAGATCGAAACGGCGGCGATTGGAGTCGGCCGATTCGTGCAGATCCACGATCGGCTCGGGATAATCCAAATCGTCCAGCCGCCAAGGTTGATGCACCGAGTGGACGGGCACGTCGGCAAGTTCCGGGCACCAATGGCGAACGTAATCGCCCTTGGGATCGTAGTTTTCCGCCTGGCGAATCGGGTTGAACCAGCGGAATTCCCTCGCATCGTTGCCAACGCCGGCGATGTAATTCCAATTGCCGTAGTTGCTAGTCGGGTCGTAATCCAACAGCAGCGATTCGAACCATTCGGCACCGATCCGCCAATCTTGGCCCAGATTCTTGGTCAGGAAACTGGCCACGTTTTGACGGCCACGGTTGGACATCCATCCCGTCGCCGCGATCTCGCGCATATTGGCATCGATAATGGGGAAGCCCGTTTGGCCGTCACGCCAGGCGACAAACATGTCCGCATCATCATCCCAAGATATGTCGGCCGACCGAATACCGCCGACGTGGAACATGGACGCGCCATGCTTTTGTTGAATCCAGCGAAAGTACTCGCGCCACAGCAATTCGAAAAATACCCAATACGTTGACTTGTTTTTCTTGCGTTGACGTTCGTATTGTTTGACCTCGGCGTAAACCTTCCGCGGCGATAAGCACCCGTTGGCTAACCAGGGCGAGAACTTGGTCGAATCCAGATCTCGTAGCATGCCGTTGCGGGTATCAAAATAGGTCGCGACCGCGTCGGTCTCCCAAAGGTATTGTGTTAGCCGCCCCAGCCCGGCCGTTTCGCCACCGCGAAACGTGAACGACTGCTTGGGCGACGCGTCCGGGTTGCCGCTGATGCAAGCGATGGATTCAAGCGGGACACCAGCGGACTGTGCCTTGTTCAGCAATGCTTTCGCGCATGGAATGGACTCCGGTGCAGCAAGCGGCTCTGCGACGTCGGCCCTTTTTTCAACCTGCTTCCGAAAAGTCGTGAACAGTTCGGGAATTTCATCGATCGGAAACGGCAACTGCTCCAAGTCATAGAGCGCCGACGGTGGCTTTGAACTCCACTCAATTCCCCGTGCCTCCAGAATAATTTTGACACGCAGTTCGAGCTCACGCTCCTCGG
>JBCCRW010000177.1:0-11042 GCA_039201055.1 Planctomycetota bacterium
TGCCACCGTCGTTTTTCCTTCCGCGGGGACGGCGCTGGTGACTTGCAAGATCTGATTGGCCGAACCGGGGCCGCCGACATATTGGCCCCCAAAATACAACGCCGTTCGAATCGCGCGAAAGGTCTCGCTCTGGCGTCCGGTGGGGTCAAAATGCGTACACAATAGGCGGTCCAATTCGGACCCCGATTTCCGCGCGACCTTGGCGGGCGTCAACACGGGAACATGTCCCACAATCGGCAACTGCATGTGCCGGGACAATTCACCCGGTCCCGCGTACGATCGGTCCGATAGCTCGCTAAGCAGCGCCAAACCGGCCGCCAGCATCATGCCCATAAATCCGCCCAGCAACAGGGATTTGGCCAACGAGGGTTCGACTTGCACGCCCAGCTTGGCGGTATTCATACGGAACAAACGCAGCCCGCGACCGGACGAAATCATGTTGACTTCGTCCAATCGTTCGACAATTCGATCATAAAGCATTTGTTGACGCTCGCGTTCACGTTCCAGCTGCATGGATTTCAGTTCCACGTCGCTCTCGTTTTTGGCAAATGTCAATTCTTTCTGATAAGCCTGCGAGACAAACAGCAACTCCTTGTCGACGGCGGCAAGCTGTTGCCGGATGGCGGCGACCGCGTTGCGAAGATCCGCCTTCAAACGCTCGACGGGATCCGAAACGATTCCCCGCTCGGTCTCCGCCGACACCATCGCCTTGTCCAAGTCCTCGATGCGTTCCTGTTCCGCTTTGCCAATGCGATTGATGGATTCCTTTAGCACTCGGATTTGTTTTGAAATCGAGTCGATGATGGGGTGGCCGACCCCAAAGGATTCGATCAGCGTTTCCTTTTCCATCTCCAGCGGCAACAGCATTTGCTGGCGAAGTTTATCGGCGGTGGAAACAACCGGCGTTGTCTTTAGCCGTTCAATTTCCCAGCTGGCACGCGGATCATCCGCCTTGGGATTGTCGGCCATCGTCGCCGCCTGGCGCAGTGCGATCAGAACGCTTTCCAATGGGCTTTTTGCGGCAACAGCCTCCCTGGCGCTCTCAAGAACCGCTCGCAGCTCGGCTTGTCGTATCTCCAGTCGCTGCTTTTCGGCAAGAAACTTGTCCGCGTTGTCCCGATGCACACTCATCACCGCATCGCCGCGATAAATGAGCCCCGAGGTCTTCCAAAATTCCGAAATTTCCTTTTCCAAACTGTTTAGTTTATTGGAAACTTCGTTTCGGGCCGTTTGGATTAGATCCAGTGTTTCTTGGCCAACATTCTGGTACTCCTGCCGCAGGTGAGCCTCATAGGCGTCCACGACCGAACGAACGACACGCTGCGAATCCAGCGGGGATGGACTGTCATACTGGACCACCAACACGCTGGTGGAACTGGATTCACTGGCAGGCGCGACCACCAATTCCCTGGAAGATGACAGCGTCGCCGCGATGGTCAGAGCGTCTTTACCAACAAATTCGTTACTCGACCCCAGTTCACCCAAGCTCGCGGCGCGTTGAAGCAAGTGCTCGCTTCGCAGCGCCAAGATTTCGTCGCCCAAGTCCCGCGAAGCAAAACCTGCTTCCAACTGCTCAACGGGCATGTTTTTTTCGATCGGATCAATAATCTTGATCTGCGCCGAAGATCGGTAAATGGGTTCAGAGTGGGTGTAATAGAAATAGCCGCCGCCGATTCCCAGTATGATCCCAAGCAGCAACAACCAACGTTTATTCCAGGCAATCTTGATAAAATCAATATTCAGCACCGCCGGAACGTGAACCGAGTTTTGCGAATACTGCGGCAGCGTTTCACGCTGCATCTGATCCGCGGTTTGCTGGCTCATGTGCATTCTTAAATTCCCTTGTTCTGGAAGTGTCCGTCAATAAATTCCAAGTAGGCCATCACCGCGACCTCCACCACCACAACGCCGATGACGCTGAAGGCAAGGTCGCTTATTGAAAAGTGGCGTGTCGGTATCCAAAGCTGCGAAGCTTCAAACAGAACCAAGACAACGATGACGAAGGTCATACAAAGACGTCTCGGTGTTGTGAGCAATTCATTTGCCATGACGATCCCCGGCACCCCGGCGATCATGATGGACATGATCAACGTCCGGCCGTCGGGGTAGCGATCGAGAAAATTGGTTACAAAAGTGGGCAGGAAAGCGATGCTCTGGGCGCTCGATTCGCGTCGCAAAGTGAAAAAGCCGGCGGCCACCAGCCCCACTAGCAACAGCGAACCGGCCACGAATATTCGAAGCGGGGTCACTTACCGACAACTTCCTTCACCAAGGCACTCACTTCCCGGACCTTTTTGTCGATGCCGAAAGACTCCGTCGCGGCAATCAACGCTCGCTGCGAAATGCCATCGTCGTCTTGGTCGAGTGCGACGCCGATGGCGTGCACCATTTGGTCCACATTTCCCGGTTCATAAAGCCATCCGGTTTGTCCGTGCTGAATGATTTCGGCCGGGCCACCCGCGTTTGCCGCGACGACAGGACACCTGGCAAACATGGCTTCGACAACGACGCGTCCAAAGGGTTCGGCCGCGATCGATGTGTGCAACGCCAAGTCGCAAGTCTGCATCAACTCGGGCACGTCGTGCCGATGGCCTAAAAAATGCACTCGCTTTTCCAAACCGTCCTCGGCCACCCGGCGGCGCAGCGATTCGCGGTAGTCTTCTTCGCCGAACAACGCGTCACCAACAATGACCAGATGACATTCGGGCAGATGCTCAAGTGCTTGAATTGCGAGATGTTGTCCCTTCCAATTTGACAAGCGACCAAAAACACCAATGACCCGTGACGTGCTATCGAGTGAAAGTTCGGTGCGAAGACGGCGTCGGTGTTCGTCACGCAAGCGAAACGCTTTCTCGTGGTCGACCGAATCGATTCCGTTGTGAATCACATCGATGGGAACACGCTGGCGGACCAGTTCGTGCATCGCGTCGGCGGTCGCGGAGGAATTGGCGATCACGTGGATCCGCTTGGCAACGCGACACATCGCGCGAATGACCAGGCGATTGGATCGGCTGAAATGTTCGGCGGAAACAATATCGCGGAGATGAAAAATGAGCGGCATCCCACTGCGGCGTGACGCCATCGCACCGGCAACAAACGCTTTCATGGTGTTGGCGTAAAGCACATCAAAGTCGACCGCGTTCGCCGCAACCCGTTTGCCAAGTGTTCGCAAAGCCTGAAGCGATTGCACGTGCCGCACGATCGACGATTGCCGGCGCACCGCCGACGCCGCACTAGGCAGCGCACAGACCACGGTGTCGACGCCAAAACTCTCCAATCGCCGTTGAAATTCGCCGGATTCAAACAAGATCACTCGGTCCCGACATCGATCCACCAGGCGACGTTTTGCAATGTCCAACAAGCTGTGTTCGGCGCCGCCCATTTTGGACGTTTGGTCGATGAACGCGACACGGGCCGTGTCGCACGTCGGACGAATGTGGGTTTGGATCTTCAAACGATCAATTTCGAATTCGAGTGACGGGCGTGATCGATGGCCTGCCGATAAACTTCGGCAACCTGGTCGGCGATTTGCCGCCAGTTGAAATGGGATTCCGCGTGGCGTCGACATTCGTTCGGTCCAGGAAGCGGAATTCGTCCCGACAGCACGTCATCGATCCGCCCCGACAAGGACGAAACGTCCGGCGAATCAAACACCAACTCGGGTGACAAGCCCGCGACGACTTCGGGCAATCCGCCCACCGGCGTCACCAAGCACGGCGTTCCGGCGGCAAGCGATTCAGCGACGATCAGCCCGAATCCCTCCAGTGCAATGGTTGGTACAACCGAAAAGTCCGCCGCGCGATAGGCCCAGGGCAGGTCGTCATCCTCGATAAACCCGAGCAAGCGAACGTGCGATCGAAGGTCGCATTCGTCAATCAGCGATTCAAGATCCGATTTCATTTTGCCGGTCCCGCCGATCATCACTTGAAGCCTCGGATGACGCCGCACCAGCGGGCCAACGGCGCGAATCAAGCGATCGATGCCCATCCGTGGCACCAGCCGACGAATGCAGACGATCGTTGGCCGATCGGGATCCCAGCCCAGTCGCTCGCGAGCGACGTGTTTGCGATTCGTGTTGGACACACGATCGCTTGCACCGGAGTCATCCGGGTCGGATATTTGGCCATCCGTTGGCGACGGGCAAAAGCGATCCAGGTCCACGCCGCCGGGAATCACAGAAACCTTCGATCGCGACACGCCAAAATTTTTGACGACAACATCGGCAAAAGCCTCCGACAACGTGATGATTCGGTCCGCTCGCCGATAAACCCGTGATTCGATCCAGTGCTTCAAGCGATTCGAAAATCCCTGGTCGCCCTCCTGGGCGGATTCGTTGGCCCAGGGCCCATGAAAGTGGACCACCAAGGGGCTTTGGCCCAACTGTCCCAGCCCCGGTGCAAGGTAAAGCGCGAAATGGCAAACGATCAAATCGACCGGGTCGACCTTGATGCGGCGCAGCATCTTTCGCGAAGCCCACAAGCGATGGGCCAGCGAAGCATCCCGCCGCGTGAACGATCGGATGCCCAAACGCTCGGCGTCCGAATCCAGCACTTGGGTGCCGTTTGTTACGTCAATCGTTGAACGAGTGCCGTCGGTGCCGGGGTCCGTTGACTTAACGCAAGCGAAACCTGGCCCCGCAACAAAACCGCTGATATCCCAAGCCGGCGGTGAAGCATTCGCACGTTCGTCGTCGCGTTGTTCGGCAAAGCTTCGCAGCAGATCGTGATAGTACCGATTCAAGCCGCCGGCTTGATCCGGCAACCATCCCATCCCCAGTTGCACCATTCGGTAGGCTTGTTGTTCACGCATTTTAGGAAGCCTGCGAAAGGACTTGGCGCTGCGAAACCTGATCTCGGTCGGCTCGCCGCGGTGCGTCACGCGTCGATTCGATCAACTGCAAGTACGCTTCGCATTTTGCCCGCCAAGACATGTGCTCGGCCGCCGCTAACGCGTTTTGCTTCATCGCTGCTCGTCGTTCCGGTGCCAATTGGAGCTGCCGACAGGCATCCGCAAGTGCCTGTGCATCGCGTGGATCGTTGATCACAACGCCGCATCCGTGACGCAGCACCGTCCCCGCCGATCCCACCGTGGATGCCACAACGACGGGAACCCCGACGGCCATGGCCTCGCAGGTCACGATCGGAAATGGATCGTAGTGCGACATGCAAACGTAAACGTCGCCGGCCGCGTACAGATTGCAAACATCATTGCGGTGACCCAAAAAGTGGACCCGCGAATCCAAACCGAAGTCCGAGACAAGCTTTCGATACGGGCCGCCATCGAAGGCCCCCGCGGCGATCACGACGACGTCTTGGGGCAGTCGTTTCAAAGCCTGCAGCAAGACATCGAAGTTCTTGCGCGGCGTTCGCAATTCGCCGGCAAAAAACAGCACAAATGCATCGGGCGCGATTCCCAATTCACGACGCAAGTTCTCGGCCGCGTCGGTCGGTCGGGAAGCGGCATCGTCAATCCCGTTTTCAATGACCGTGATCTTGCCTGCATCGATCCCGACGTCGTTTATCAATTGGTCGCGGACCAGTTCGGACACCGCGACCACGCTTTTCGCCTTTCGATAAGCGTCCGCCTCCCAGCGACAGCCCACCTTGGAATATGCCCATTGGTAGCTGCCGTAAAGCCCGCCGCGCGAGCGGTAGGCATGTTGATCATTTCGAATCCAGAATCGATGGACAAAATGGCAAAGACAAAGGTCCACCGGACGATGCAGCATCCCGCCATTGGAGATGACCACGTCATGTGATTGCCGCCGTAAAACCCGCTCGGCCCGTGCGGCAAACGAATAGTTGCCAAGCAAGTTCCCTTTTGCCGCTCGCGCCGGAACAATCTCGATAGACCGCAATCCTTCCCGCGAGCGCAGTTCATCGGACAATTTTGATCCGATTGCGGTCACGTCCCAACCACGATCGACGGCCGCCCGCAGCACCCGCGAATTGACGCGCCCTTGGCCATTGGATTCGGCAAAGGTGTGATTAACGAAGGCGACTTTCATAAGTGAATCAATTTAGGAACGAGCGAAAAAGCACGAAGATGCGGGCGATCTATCGAAAGGTTGTTGCCCGATCGCTATTCGAACGTGTAGCCAAGCAATTCGATGTCTTTCGCGTAACGCCGTGCAACGACGTCGCGCAGTTCATCGTCGTAGTAATCTTGGTAGGACAATCGCTTTCCATCGATCGTTCGTGCACCATCCTTGGGGTCACGTTGAATCGAACGGTTCGAACGTGGCAGTTCTTTGCGATCCAAACCGAGGGACCGGAACACAACATCGAATCCGCCGCTCGAAAAATCCTCCAAGCGAACGACTTCGTCGACCGCCAGCTGGCCATTTTCGTCCAACAAGAACCGGGATTGCGGAATCATGTGCCGATAATTGTCGGTCCCGCGCAGATGGTTGTCCTCGAACCATCGCGAGCGCCCCAGCAGCAAAAAATTGCGAAAGTTCCACGCCAGCCCAAACATCTTCATGAAGCGCGTTCGGCCGCGGGCGTTGTATTCGCTGACCGCGCGGGCCCAGGGATTGCGGACGACCGAAAATTTATAAAAGGACTTCCAATGCTGGGGACTCACATATCCATGATTCAAATATTCAAGGCTGGTCAGGTGCTGCAACCATGGTGGTCCACGCCACGGCAGTCGGTTTCGGATGATTAAGGCGTCCGCTTCCGCCCCTTCATCGAGCGAACACTCCCGCAGCAGCATCTTCTCGACGCTACTTCCGCCGGTCTTGGGAATGTGGACAAACACGAAGCGATGTGAATGGCAGATCACGCGGGGACTCCAGAATAGGCAAGCGTTCGCGATGCGGATGTCTGATAGGAACACCACAGTCCGATCAGGCACCAGAAGACCACACCGGTCAAACCGATCAGTGACAGATTGATAATCAGGCGTGAGAACATCACCACCGACAAAATGAAGACGAGTGCGCCGAGTTCGTGGGTGATGCGATAACGAGCGGTAAGCAAACGATAAAACTGGGCGACCAGCGTCAAGAAACCGACTGCCCAGGAGGTGCTTCCGATCAGGCCAAGTGAATAGAAAAGTTCACCGATGCCATTATCAATTGCGACCACCTTGGTCGAAGCCCCCGCGACTTTGTCGGAGGATCGGAATCCAATGCCATATCCGAAGGGGTTCTCCCAAACTTGTTCGTACAGGGTTTCGGCAATCGAAAGTCGGGTTTGGAAACTGCCATCGGATGAAAGATCCGACATCGTTTCGATTCGATCGGAGATTTCGTCCCCCGCGGGTGAAAAGATAAACAAGGGGATAATGAGCGCCACCGCGATCGCGGTGAGCGGAATCTTTCGTCCCAGGCTGGATCCCAACAGGATCAGCAACATCCCGATGCCTACGACAACAATGGCCCACGAGGCACGAACGCGGCTGATTAACAGCGCCACCGAGCAGCACGCAACCACACCGAGATCTGAAAATTGGACCTGTTTTTTCGCGTACACCAGCAGGATCGCGAAGGCCCAAATGATTGACGCCGGACCACACGCATTCATGGTTCCCCATACACGAACGCTAAAGCGTTCCGGTCGGCCCATGCTGGTTGTCATTTCCGATTCCACTAGCCAGCGCGCATCCCAGGGCGGCAAAAATGCGTATTGGAAAATCGCGTACAACGCGGTCGCCCCAACGACAAGCCCCAGTCGATGCAACAGCCGCGGTGTCTCGGCGGGAAAGTGATCACTGTTGACTAGGTAAAAGGGCAGCAAGAATGGCAACAGCCACTTGCCGGTTTCAAAAATGGAACTGGGGCCATAATGCAGTGTCCCGTAGGCACCGGCGATCGCGGTGGGGACGCCCATCAGCAAAAAAGGTTGCAACAGCCATCGGGGGAAATGATCAAAACGTTGATAGATGGGAACCAATAGCGAGGTGGTGACCGTCAACGGCAAAACACTGAGTGCGGTCACGGGTCGAAAACCACCGCTTTGCCAATCGACCATCCGGCGGAGCAGGGGGCTGAGGATCCAAACACACACAACCGCGAGCATCAGATTGCGGTCATTTCGGGTTGCCAGCCAGCCGATGCATCCGGCAATGACGGTAAAGAAAAGTAGATCCGTGATCCGCAATGCGTTTAGCTTTTGACAAGCGGCGATCGAGATCGCGACGATCCCCAAATAGCCGATGATCGCTTCGATCTTGCGTCGCTGTTCGTTCACGATCGCCCCCCGGCAACCACTTCGCTGGGTTGCAATGTTGCTTCGCTGGGTTGCAATGTCGCTTCGCTGGGTTGCAATGTCGCCGCGGTGGGAATCGATCGGATGATTTTTTTTGCAATCGCCGTCCAATCGAAGTGTTGGCGATAGGTCTGGCGACAGCTTTCCGATAAGCCGGCCGAGTTGGCCTCGAAAGCATCGGCCCAGCGGTCCAGTGCATCCAACCAGTCGCGGTGACCATCGCCACCGGCGAAAAAGACGGACGAACCGTCGATGGAATCAAATAATGGATCCGTCGACGGGCCGCGTGTGCTGGCAACGACGGTTCCCTGCTGCAGGGTGGCGATCGCGGAACTCCGCCGCGTGCTCAAACCATCCTCAAAGGGACTGAGCAGGACATCCATTGCCGAAATCGCATCGGCCGCCTGGTCACCGGGAAGACGCCCCAGGCGAATCACGCGATCGGCGTCGGCGTCCATCGACTCGGGGATGCGATAGCTGCCCACCGAGAGCAACACCACCGCTCGCCGGCCCGCGAAGCGTTTTCGAAGGTGCGAGAGTCCCGAGGCGATCCAATCGGTGCGACGCGATGGATGGGCACTGCCAAAGACCCCACAAACCACCGCATCATCGGGAATTCCAAGTCGCTTTCGTGTTTGGGCAATCGACACGCTCGAAAATGGCAGATTGGAACCGACCGGCAGATGAATGGCTCGATCGGTGATGCCGTCGCTTTCCAATTGGCGACCCCAGTTGCCAACGGCAATGAAGCAAGGGTTGGCGAATCTTGCCAGATCGTGGAATTGTCGCTTTTGATACCAACGCATGATCGCGGGACGAATTCCCGGACGCGTCGTATAACGTTCGTGGAACATCACCGCGACCGAAACACCGGGGCAAACATCCTTGATTTCCCGCAGCGTTTGCAATAGGTCGGGAGCGTAGCCACGACGTCCCCAGCCAAAGGGGTTGTACTGCACCAGAATCAATCGCTGGGTGATTCGCAACGCAAGATCAGTTTCTGTCGTGGTGGCAATTTCTGTCGTAGTGGACGACGCGAGGAGTCCATGCTTGGGGGACTCGTCGCCTCGTCCACTACCGATCCCGACCCTTATTGATCGTGCGTTACTTAGGCGTTGGGCTTGATCATCGGTCTTATAAAAGTCGATCAGTGATTGGAATCGTGCCGGTTGCGATTTTCGTCGACCGCGGCTTCGCCGACCGTCGTTTCGTCCACCACGATCAAATAGCCGGTGCACTTCCACGGCATCATCATCCGTCGGGCTGGTTTCCGTCGACGTCAGAATCCGCACGGGCACTGATTTCGCAAGCGTTTGCGCCAATGTCGCGGTGTACTCGCCGATTGCGTCATGCGATGGCGGGATGGTCGGCACCCACAGGTCGATGCCCAATTGCAACGCGACTTCACCCGGTCGGTCGAGTGCGTTTGAAGGAGCCTTAGTAGCTGACGAAGGAGCTTCGGGAGCTGGCGAAGGAGCTTCGAGAAGGCGCAAATTCATCTTTTGTGGGGCTTGAACAAGATCACCAGAAACCATCGACATTCGACCGTTCAAACCGACGAAACCACCGAACGTTGTGGAATCGGTTTCCGGCGCGCCACGCGTAGGGCGTGCCGTAAGACTTGTGCGTTGAGTGCTCGAGCGGCGAAGGCGTGTTTCAGATAGCCGCCCGCGTGTCGATAGGCGTCCAGCCATCGCCGTTCTTGCAATGCCGCTTCCATCCAATCGAATGCGGCCATCATGCGAAAGTGGGCGGCAACCTGTGTTAATTGGTCGGCACTGGTCCAAGTCGGCGCTTGACCGGACAGCGCGACAAGGCGATCGGCGACCCGCTGGGTCATGCCGCCCAATTTGAAATACCATGCACCCTTGGATTCACGGTCCAGCATGCTGTTGCCGTGAATGCGATAATCCACCAGCGGCTGGTCCATCAGCAACGCCGGGCCGATGTGTTTGAGCGGATGAAAGCCGATTTCATTTTCGACCGGCAGCATCGCCAACGCCGCGTCACGCCGCACCCCGATCGTACTTGTGGACCCGGCGGCTTGTCCGGAACGCTGGTTCGCGTTGTTGGTCACCGGATTGCCGCTGGCGTCGATGACCCTTTTGGGATGTTCGACGTACAAGGTGTCGTCGGTGATTTGCGCCGAAATCGACTGCAATTTTTGCGGCAGGAACCGGTCGTCCGCGTCGAGCAGGAAGACGAAATCGCCCTTGGCTTCGCGGATGCCGCGAGTCAGCGTGGCACCGAAGCCGCGATTTTCCGTCCTTGAAATTCGCACCCGGGGATCGTGTTCAAAGCGGGCACAGATTTCCGGAGTTTCATCCGTTGAACCATCATCAAGGACCAAGACCTCCAGGTCATCCCATTGACCATCTTGGTAAAGGCAACTGGTGATTGCGTCGGAGAGAAAGCGTCCGTAGTTGTAGCAAATCACGCAGATAGATATTCGCATCGTTATGCTCACGCGTCGGGTTGGTGGGACAGCTTGACTTTTTCGGACGCGGCTTTCGGGGAGGCTTTCGGGGACGAACTTCGCCCACGCAGCAACTGCTTCAATTGCAGCCATCCCTTCGAAACGCTCGGAAATTTGACCACGGCGGCCGATAGCCACGCGTGTGGACTGCTTCGATATTGGATCGAGGCGTGGATCAAGGATTCCGCTTCAGCTTGTCTGCCGACGCGGGCCAACTTCATGGCTTGACGATCCATCCACAAACCGAGCGGTCGCGAACGACGACGTAGCAGGATGGCCGCGGGCCCGATGTCCTCCAAGGGATCGGGCCGCCCGTCCAAGACCGCGCGATGGCAATGCTTTGCGAAATCGCA
>JBCCRW010000178.1:0-11026 GCA_039201055.1 Planctomycetota bacterium
ACCGAAAACGGACTTGGGGGAGGGGGGAGTTGTGCGCGGTCGGGCATGCCTGCGCGGGAGATTCGCCTTCAGCTCGGCCCAACGCCGTAGCAGCTCGCCACCGCCAGATCAACAACAAGCTGATGCAATATCCGGGCTAGCGCCTTGTCGCTCACCCTTACCGCCGGCTTGCGCCTTGTCGCGCACGTTTGTTTCGTGAACAGCAATCAATCGACAGGGCGTGACGCTTGTCGCTGTTTTAGGCCGGTGACGGACGGCCGTAGAAGTAGCCCTGTGCCAAGTCAAAGCCGAGGTCTCGGCAAACCGCCGCTTCGTTGCGGGTTTCAACCCCTTCGGCTAACGCCAAGATGTCCAAATCGGACACCATTTTGACAAGCGTGCGGAGCATGCGGCGACGCTGGGCATCGGCCTGGTCGATTTCGTGAACCAGTGAAATGTCAAATTTCACGACCAACGGCCGTGCCTCAATCAGTTCCGCCAAACGCGCCTGGCCACTGCCGAAATCGTCATATGCCAAGCCAATTCGTAGACTTTCCAAAGCGCGGATCAAGACACGCAATTTCTTGATATCGGTGACCGAGGATTCATGAATTTCCAGCACCAGGTCTGTCGCTTCGGTCATTTCACGCAGCGACACCAGGGAGGCAATCAAACCGTCCAAATCCTCGATTTCGCGAGGATGCGTGTTGACGTACAAGGTCGGCGTGTCGGGCAGATCCTTGCCCACCCGGATGCCTTCCCAGCGTAACAATTGGCTCAATTCGACCTCGAGATTTAGTTGTTCGGCGGCTTGGAACATCGCGCCGACGGACTCCAGACCAAACACTTTTCCGCGTCCCAAAATCTCGGTCGCGTTGGAACGTCCATCGATCAGCGACACAATGGATTGGAAGTGCGGCCGCACCAGGCGTTCGTTCATCAAGCGATCGAATTGCACCAATGCGAGTGCTTGATCGCAGACGTTTTCGGCAATGGTGCCGCTGGTGACACCGGTGGGCGATTGACGACGTACGCGGAACGGTGCTTCGGCAAAGTGAATTAAGTCCTCTTCCTTGACAACGACCGATTCTCCGTCGTCCAGGCGGCGGCCGTTGATATAGGTGCCATTGGTGCTGCCGAGATCACGAATGAATAGGCCACCGCGTTCGATCCACAAACAAGCGTGATTTCCACTGACCGTGCGAAATTGCAGCTTGAGCGAAACGCCGGTTTTGCGGCCCACGACATAGGGGCTACCGTCGATCGGTGTGTGAACGACACCCTCGCCAACCTGGGTCGGACCCGAGAGGAAAAAGACGTCATCCTTCACCGTGGTACTACGGCTGATGCGTTCGCTGGGTGGGCTGGTGGCGGGCGGCATCGAAAGGCAACTGGGTTGCAAACACGAAGACAAGCGTTGCGGGAACAAATCTGATGGATGCGTTTGGTTGCTCCGCTATCGGCGGAGCGGACTCTCGGCGGCATCCACGGAAGGCTAGGTCAAAATTGACGCTGCGTTTCGAATTCGTTTGGAAAGCAATCGATTTCCAAGCGATGCCGGGTTCTCGTTCATCCTGTCGCGTTCTACTTCATCACGCCTGACCCGCAAGTGTGACCTAGCGTTGCGTGCATAACCATCCATGGCCCGCGTTGTCGCGGACGTTTCGTGATGGTCGCAGCCGTTTTAACGATCGCGCAAGCGCGTCGACCGCCCCCCGCAACCTCGCCCGACTCACGTTTCTTATGAACGCGACCATCAGCGACACTCACACCTTTGAATCCGGCGTTTTGGGCAGCCTGCTGTCCGACGATTCGTTCTGGCCCACTGAACCCCAGGACCTTCGAGAAACCGGAATCAGCGAATCCATGATCGAGGGTTTGGCGATCAAAACCATTCTCGTGACGGGAACCCTTTCGGGACGCAACGTCTCCGAACGGCTGGGCTTACCCTTCAAAATCATCGAGCCGATGCTGGATGTGCTGCGAACACGAAAGCTGGTTTCGCACGTTCGGCCCGCCGCATTTAATGATTATTACTATTCGCTGACCGAGGCCGGCCAGCGACGCGGTCAAGCCGAAATCAATCAATGTGCCTATGTCGGTCCGGCACCGGTACCGCTTAATGATTACGTGTTGTCGGTCGAAGCCCAAGCCGGCGGTCTGGAACCCATCACCCGCGAGGAACTCAGAGGCGCTTTGTCGGGCATTTCCTACGAAGAGAACTTGTTGGACGATTTGGGTCCGGCAATCAACAGCAATACCGGTCTCTTTCTCTTCGGTGCGCCCGGCAACGGGAAAACCACCATCGCGCGTTGTTTGACCGAATGTTTGGGACAAGAAGTGTGGTTGCCGCACGCCGTCGTTGATGACGGTAACCTCATTAAACTTCGTGACGACGCGTTTCATCATCCTGCCCCCGTTCCCGATGATAACGGAGTTCTGAAGGCACAACGCTGGGACAAGCGTTGGTTGCGGATCCAGCGTCCCACGGTGGTTGTCGGCGGTGAATTGGTGATGGAAAACCTTGAAGTTCGCCATGACCCGCGTTCGAACATCTGCGAAGCTCCGCTGCAAATGAAAAGCAATTGCGGATGCCTGTTAATTGATGACTTTGGGCGTCAGCGTATTGCACCGGAGGAATTACTGAATCGTTGGATTGTGCCGCTGGAAAATCGCTGCGATTATTTGACCCTTCCGACGGGCAAAAAAATCCAGATTCCATTTCAGCAATTGATCATCTTTTCGACCAATTTGGAACCGAAAAGCCTGGTCGATGAAGCGTTTCTGCGACGCGTCCCCTATAAGATTTTTGTGAACGATCCCAATGCCGATGAATATCGCCGCTTGATGGAAACGGTTTGCCAGGGGATGGGGTTCCCGCAAACGCCCGAAGCCGCCGAACACCTGCTGCGATATTACGCCCGCAACGAACGGCCGCTCCGACGTTGTCATCCGCGTGATTTGTTGACGCAGGTTGCCAATTTTTGCCGCTATCGGAACCTGCCGCTGTCGATCCGACCGGAATACTTGCACCGCGCCTGCAATAGTTACTTCAGTGGACTTTCATGAGCGTGATCAGTAAAAACTCGGCGCTGGCTCCGGGTATCGAACCGATCGAAGGCTACACGCTGGAAGCCAAAATTGGCGAAGGCGGGTACGGGGAAGTTTGGCGGGCCAACGCGCCCGGGAACATCAAAAAGGCAGTCAAGTTTGTTTTCGGTAGTCCGACCGAAAGCCGCGCCGTGCGCGAGCGAAAGTCGCTCGAACGCATCCGTGGCGTTCGGCACCCGTTCCTATTAACGCTGGAACGTTTCGAAATCACGGGCAATCAACTGATTATCGTGACCGAACTTGCCGACGGGTCGCTCGAGGACATCTACCAACGGCATCGTGAAACGGGTTCCTGTGGGATTCCCCGTGATTCATTGTTCAAGCACTTGTCCGACGCCGCCGACGCGTTGGACTATTTGCACAGCGAGTATGGTCTGCAACACCTGGACGTGAAGCCGGCGAATCTGTTGATGATTGGCGGCCACGTGAAGGTCGGTGACTTTGGTTTGCTTAAAGATTTGCGCGATGTCGATTGCAGCGTGGTTGGCGGTTTGACGCCGATTTACGCGCCACCAGAATTATTCGATGGACGTCCCAGCCCGCACAGCGACCAGTATTCGCTGGCGGTGATGTACCAGGAGTTATTGACTGGCACGCGTCCTTTTGCAGGCCGAACGATCGCCCAGTTGGCGACCCAGCACGTGCACAGCACGCCGAACTTGGAACCGCTGCCACCCCGCGACCGGCCGGTAATCGCGCGGGCATTGGAGAAAAACCCCGAACGGCGTTTTGAAAGTTGCTGCGAATTGGTCGAGGCGCTTCGCAGCCGTGACAAAAAGACGTTTGCCGTCGCCGAACCCAAGCCCGTTGAAAAGCCCGCCGTCGAAGTCGCGGATCTTCCGCAACTGGGCGATTCGGTCGCGGCCGAAGCTCGCAAGAAAAATCCAACCATTCTGGTCGTCGCCCTGGGCGGGACCGGTTTTGAATGCCTGTCGGATCTGCGTCGGCGAGTCGCATCGCCACACAATTGGCGCGATGTTCAATTGCATGGCATTTTGGTGGACACCGATATGGAAACCGTTCATGCCGTTCGTGTCGGTGAACTCTCCGATCGCGTTCCCAACTGCCAAGCGATTCACACGCCACTAAAATCCGCGTCGGATTATCGTCGGCAAAACCCAGAACGCTTCGCAACCATTTCCCGACGCTGGTTGTACAATGTTCCACGCAGCCGGATGACCGAGGGTGTAAGGCCCATCGGGCGATTGGCGATGGTCGATCATGGCAAGAAAATTGCCGACGCGATTGATCAATCCGTGCGGTCGTTGGGTGACCCCGAACAAATCGAAGACCTGCATGTCTTTATGGTCGGTTCGCTTGCCGGTGGCACCGGCGGCGGTATGTATCTGGACTTGGTGCATTTGCTGCGACAATCGCTTGATGAAAGCGGATTCCAAAGTTCCGAAATCTTGTCGTTGATGGCGATCGCGTCGCCACGCGGGAATTCCGACGAGGCGCTCGGATGCCACAATTCGCATGCTGCTTTATTGGAAATCGGGCATTTTTTGTCGGCCGGCAACGGCTACATCGGCGATCCCGGCGCGGGCTTTCCGAGCGTGCCGGCCGCCCGCACACCGTTGCGGCGACTCTATTTGATTGCCGGCCAACGCGCCAGCAAACACCTGCCGTGTCCATCTTCGACGATTGCGAATTATTTGTGGGCCGAGACGATCGGCGGCGGCGAGATGTTGGCCAAAGCGCGGAAATTGGTGCAACCCAAAGGTGCCTCGCCCATCGCGCAATCGGTCCGCAGCGTTGGCGTCGTTCCGCTGACCAACGAACCGGGGACCGAACAGCATTGTTTGGCACCGGCGATTGTCAATCGCGTTTTAGTGGACTGGCTGGGATCGCCCACGCGCGCCCACGCGGGCGAACTAAGTGAACGGATTGCCCGTCGAATCGGGTTGACGCCTGATTTCGTGATGGGATCGGTGATTCGAACCGTTACGCCAGACACTTCCGAGGATGCCAAGCTGGATAGCATCCCCATGATCAACGTGGATGCCGCCAGGACTGACGGGTCGCTGGATTTTATCGGCGGTTCGCTCACCAACCAATTGCATCGCGAGATTTCGATCACGCTAAGCGATCGCCGTTTTGATCTGGCAACGCTAATCGAAGCCGTCAACGGCCTGCACAGCCGCTGTACATCGCTACCGCAGTCGTGGGCAAAAAGCGTCGCGAAAAAAAACGGCTCGCCCGCGATGGTACAGGCGATCGTGTCGCTGGCCGAAAACGCGATGGCGCCCATCGCCGAAGAATGCGTCTTTTTGATTCAACGCATGGAATGCCTGTCCGCTATTCTAGCGGTCGCCGCTGTCGAAACGCGTCACAAGAAGGGCGACTCGGATCCCTGGGACGCGATGCCCACCGAAATCGGTTCGTGTAAAGACGAGATCGTTCGTTCGGTCCATCAACTGGCCGTCAACGAAAATTTGGTCCGACCGCTGAATGATCTGAATTCAAACCTGGATGCGCCAACTTTGATCGAACGACTGTCCGGCGTCGCATTGCCGCTGGTCGTCGCCAAGTTGCAGGAACATGCCGAAGCGTTCGAAAAGTTCAGTATGGATCCGCCCAGCGGCAGTTCGACGCTGGACCAACAATCAACGTTATCGGGTGGGCAAACGCGAGGCTGTTTTTCCGCCACGCCGACGGGATTGTTGGGTACCCACCGCGCGCCCGGCGGACGCGCTTCAATGGATTGCACTCAAGCGATTCCCAGCGGCATTGCCGAATCCGATGGGCCCGCGGAGCTGGGCGTCGACGAAGCGCTCGCAATCGTCCGTCCAGCATTGTCCGATTTCGGCGGCTTCCGAAGACTGGTGCTGTTGGTGGGGGCCGTGTCGCAGCGAACCCGTTTGGAACCAAGGATCCGTGAATTGTACGAGGGTTCGGTCAGCATTGCGGTGGTCGATGGATGCCCACCCACGCTGATCTACGAAGCCCAACAAATTGAACTGAAGAGCATCGTCGCCCGCTACGAAGTGCTGGGCGGGAATCCGCAAATCACCAGCCGCTTGGCCAGCCGAATCGACATCGATTGGCAATCGCTATAGTACGGGCTGACTCCGTACCGTACGGAATTCATCCGCGTTCGTTTTGGCATCATGTTCGCTCCTCTTTTTCTGCTCAGCCTGATCAGTGTGTTGCTGCACCCGGTGCACGCGTCGCTCTCGGAGGCCCAATGGAATCCGGCAACCGGGCGGCTGGAGGTCGCCTTGCGATTATCGCCGATCGATGCGCGGTGGATTGAAAAGTTCAGCAAGGTGGCGGAAGTCCAAAAGGCTCCGGCAGCGATCAAGCAACTTGCCGACGCCGATGCCAAGCGACTGGCGTACATCCGCCAACGCTATCGTATCGATCGCGTGCGACCGGGCGGCAAGGCCCCGACGTTCCAGAATTCGGAAACGAGCGGCAATTCGGAAACGAGCGGAAATTCAAAAACGGGTCGCCACGTCGGGAAACAAACTGGCCCGGGCGCTAATGGAGACAAAGAAAACGTCGATGACGGCAAGACGCACACGCCGGAGTCACCCGACAGTCAAAACACCGCCGCAAAGAAGACCGAGGATCGCTATCACTGGGTTGGCCGGCAAGAGCAGCGGGGTTACGTTTGGTGGTACTTTGAAGTGGAGCCGTATGACCGTCGACCGCCCTCACGCATGACGATCGAGTTGTTGTTGGACTGCGAGCCGAATTATGTCCATCGCATGGTCATCCTGGGACTCGACAAACCCACTTCGTTTGATTTCAACCGCAAGCAGAAAACGCTTCCGGTCCGAGTTTCGCGGTAGTACAAAACCCGATGACTGAATCACCCGTCGCCGAAGTCCTTTCCATCGGCGACGAAATGACCGGCGGAGCCCGAGTCGATACCAACACCGCCTGGATCAGCCGACGCCTGGAGGACATGGGCATCGAAGTCGCTTTCCACACGACGGTCGGCGATGATTTGGATCGGCACGCCGACGTCTTGCGAATCGCCGCCAAACGTGCCGATGTGTTGGTCAGCACCGGCGGCTTGGGGCCGACGCAAGATGATTTGACTCGGCAGGCCATCGCGGCGGCCGCTGAAACGGATTTGGTGTTCGATGCCGAATCGATGCGGCACGTCGAATCGATTTTTGCCGCACGTGGCCGGAGCATGCCCGAAAGCAATCGCATCCAAGCGATGTTTCCACGCGGCAGCCGGCCGATTTTCAATCCCCAGGGTACCGCGCCGGGCGTCGATGCCAGCTTGATGACGCCGGCGGGTGATACGATTCGCGTTTTTGCCCTGCCGGGCGTGCCCGCCGAAATGAAGACGATGTTCGACCAGAGCGTTGCACCGGAGCTGGCCGCGTGGAACGGCCGTCGCCACATTCGCAGCCGGGTGTTGAAGTTTTTTGGAACCGGCGAAAGTGAAATGGAACGTCGGTTGGGCGATTTGATCCGCCGCGGCCGCCAGC
The DNA here is from genome assembly GCA_039201055.1 of Planctomycetota bacterium. Classification (GTDB taxonomy): domain Bacteria; phylum Planctomycetota; class Planctomycetia; order Pirellulales; family Pirellulaceae; genus Rubripirellula. The sequence goes on from JBCCRW010000178.1 coordinate 7,542, forward strand.
CGCGCGTCGGCATCACGGTCAGTTCGGCCACGATTTCGCTGCGAATCACGTCAATCGCGGCCAGTATCGGCGAGGCGGATCAGCTGGTCGAAGCCAGCGCGCGGGATATCTTGGACCGAGTGGGTGAATTGTGTTTCGGCGAGGGCGAAAGCTACGAACAGCAAGACGCCGTCTTGGATCGACTGCGGCAACGTGGGCAATCGCTCAGCACGGTGGAATTGGGTGCGGCCGCGCCGTTGGTGTCATGGTTTGCCGCGCTGGGCGATGCGCAACATTTTCGCGGTGGGAATCACTACCTTAGTCGTGCGGCGTGGATCGATTGTGAAACCTGCGATGGTTTGGATCCCGCGATTCGGCAAGTCAAAGCTCGGCATCGTGCCGATTGGTTGTTATTGGTTGATCGCTATCCTCAACTTCCCGACGACCCCAATGCCAAGTTACCCATCGCCGACATCAAGTTGATTGTCGTTTCGCCGGACGGCGTGATGCACGAGCGGGTGGAGAGTATCGGCGGTCACCCGGATATTTTGCAGGCCCGGATCGCAAAGTCGGCATTAGCATGGCTCCGCGAAAAGCTACGTAATCAGTAGCACCCCAAAGTAGCTCGCCTCTCCAAGACGAGGAATGAAAAACGCCTCGGAGAGGCGTGCTACTTTGGCGAGGCAATACAGTAGCTCGCCTCTCCAAGGCGTTGAGCACGGCTTCATGGGCGAAGCCCCGCTCATTTGCCTAGCCCAGTCCGAAGGGCTGGGTAGCTCTGGCTCCCCTCTCCCCGGATCTTGGCGAGCCTAAGCGAGTCAAGATCCGGGGGAGAGGGGCGTGGGTGAGGGGCGTGGGTGAGGGGCGTGGGTGAGGGGCGCCTGTCTGTCGTCCGCCGCACAACTGGGCAAGCGACCGGGGCTTTGCCAACAAGGAATCTGCCCCACACAAAACGCGATCAATACCCGATCAAAAAGCTGCGGCCAATTCACGCTCGCGACAACGTTCATTCCACGAATCATCCTTTTCGCAGGTCGCCATCAAGATCGTAAACAACGACACTCGGCTGGTCTTGTATCGCGAATCGAGCCGCAGCGGTAAGTCGCCCAAAATGCGTTGGGCGTCCAGGTCGGTTCGCCAACCAAGACGTTTGGTAATGTCGCTGGCTCGGTCGACAACACCGGCGATCAAGGGATTATCGCTGCGAAAGTGATTGACCATCAACACCTTGCCACCGGGACGGCAGACGCGGACGATTTCTCGCATCATTTGCTTTGGATCCGAAACCACGCTGATGGTGTGAAACGAAGTCACGAAATCAAACTGGTTATCCACGAAGTCCAATTGTTCGGCGTTCATGGGTAAAACGCGAACGTGTTCCCAGTTTCGCGTACGAATTCGATCCTTGGCTTCGGCCAACATCGAATCACTCAAGTCGATTCCGGTCACCGAGATACTGCCGGGATAGTGACGCAGAGAAATGCCGGTTCCGACGCCAACTTCCAACAGCTTGGTGCCCGTTGGAAAATCGATTGAGCCAAGGACTTCGCCAATTCGTCGCTGGGCAATCGCCGGCCAAAACGCTTTGTAGGCGGGAACCAGCGAGCTGTAGATCGGGCTGCGGTGCGGAATCGCCGCCTTTTCGCCGGTGATTCTGGTTTTGCTGGGATGATTGATTTCGCCGACTCTATCGGTATCGCAGGGATTATTGGCTTCGACGTGACTGTTGGCTTCGCCGTAATTGTTGGCCTCGCCGGGGCTTTCAGTTGAGTGAGATTCCTGTGACTGCAGCATTCCGTAACGACTCCGACGGATTTAAAGTTCCCGACCGCCCACGATCCGGCGATGTCCGTATTATGGCGCAATCCAGTCGGACGGTGCAGCCATTCGCACCATGGCCCGCTCGCGATGCTCAAGAATTACATTCCCGAGACATAGCGAGTCGGCCCCGGCGATCGGCTCTGGAAAATCTTTGCAACCAACCTGGGGCCGCGAATCAGGATTCGCGAAGTTGATTTCGCGTGTCGGCCGTTTTGCCGCGGGTGCTTAAACGTTACAGCCCTCAGAGTCGGCCGCGACAGGCACGCGCGTTGGCCTTGGATACGCTCGCCGGCGACGCGGGCGTGTCCCGCATGACCTAGCGTTGGTTGTCCGTCGTTTGAAGTTCGGGGGGATCAAAAACGGCCCATGCTGGCAACCGGTATGGACCGCGATCTTGTCTTCGACCATTGACGATTCATGTCACTTCTGCAACTTCCGCCGATCACCGACGCTTCCGCCACACCGGGTTCAAGCACCACAATCACGCCGGGTTCACTTAGCACAAACTCGCGGAGTTCACTCGCGACGAACTCGAGGGGTTCAAGCACCACGAACTCGCGAACGCGACCCGCGAAGACACCGGCCGAAGAGGTTGCCTTTGAAATTGCGGAACAACGGCAGGACCTTTACGACGCATTCAAATTGGTTGGCGATGCGTATCATGCGTCCGGTTTGATGCCCAACCGCAAGTTTCCGATCCGGGTGACCCCGTATCATTTGCTGCCCACGACCGAAGTGTTTGTCACTCGGATGGCGGGTGAGATTGTGTCGACGGTTTCGTTGATCGGTGACGGGTTTCTGGGCCTACCGATTTCATCAATGTATCCCGACGAAACCAGCGTGCTGCGGGAGAGTGGTTTACGCTTTGCGGAAATCGGTGCCTTGGCCGACCGCCGCGAATCGCCCTCACGGTTCTTAAAAACCTTTTTGCCGATGATGCGGTTATTGACCCAGGTCGCCCGCATTCGTGGTTATGACGGGTTGGTTGCTGCATGCCATCCAAAACACGCGCGGTTGTATCAACGCATGTTGCCTTTCGAGCGTATTGGTGGCGAAACGGGTTGCGAATATGCCAATGGAAACCCGGCCGTGATGTTGGCGGTCCATTTTGAATGGCACCACGGATCGGATCACTATCAAAGATTCTTCGGTGACATGCCCAGCGTGGAAACGTTGTGCCCGAGACCGTGGAGTCGCGAGACGCGTGAGTACTTTCGAAAGTTTTTGCAAAGCGACGACCAGCGAGCCGACCAGATTGTGGACGGCTGCCTAAGCTTTGCAGCGCTAACGGGCCGCTACCACGCCGGCTAACAAAGTAGCCCGGCTCTCCGAGCCGGACTTCATCCTGGCCCCCTTCTACCCCGGATCTTGGCGAGCCTGAGCGAGTCAAGATCCGGGGGAGAAGCGGGCCATTCTGTCGTCCTCTGCCGAACGACGTAACGTTCGGCTGCTCAGTGATAGGCCGGAGAACGTTTGCTTTGGCGGAACACGTTTCGGTGCATGCACCCCGCTCGCGGCATAGGCCGCAATCTCGGCTCACAGTGCGCGACGAGTGAGCCGCAGGTGTGGCGACAGCCACGCGTCGGGCCGGAGAACGTTTGCTTTGGCGGAACACGTTTCGGTGCATGCACCCCGCTCGCGGCATAGGCCGCAATCTCGGCTCACAGTGCGCGACGAGTGAGCCG
>JBCCRW010000179.1:0-10995 GCA_039201055.1 Planctomycetota bacterium
ACTCGGTCACGCATCGCGCGATTCAAATTGCCGGCCTGCAAATGCTGTGGGATGCGTCCGCATGGCCACGACAAGCCATGACGGCGGCGCATTGGAACCGGCTTGTCGACGCGATTGGCGACTCCACGCACCCCGGGTTTTCTCTACCGGGCAGCATTGACGTGCGACGCCGGGGGGATACGGTTTGTCTGGTTTGGAATTCCCGCAACACTTAAACACTTTCCGCTATGAACCCCATTGACGTCCTCGGCATCGGCAACGCACTGGTCGACATCCAAGCCAAGGTGGACGACAGCTTTTTGAATCAAGTCGGTTTCGAAAAAGGCGTCATGACCCTGGTGGATGATGAAAAACAGCAACAAGTTCTCGCGAAGCTTGCGGCTGAGAATTTGCATCGCTGCGCCGGCGGATCGGCCGCCAACTCCATCGTCGGGTTGGCACAATTGGGCGGCTCGGGTGCATACATTGGTAAGGTCGGGCCCGATGAAATCGGCGGCTTCTTCCGCGATGACATGCGGGCGCTGGGCATTGAAGTGGAATTGCAGGCGATCAATGCGCCCAGCGGCACCTGCGCCGTGCTGATCACACCCGATGCCCAGCGGACCATGTTGACCAACTTGGGTGCGGCCGGTTCGGTCGGCCCCGACGACGTCGACGAAAAGCTGGTCGCGCGCAGCAAGTACGTTTACATCGAGGGCTATCTGCTAACCCATGAAGTCGGCAAGCAAGGCGCCTACCGGGCGATGGATTTGGCTAAGAAAAACAATGTCAAAGTCGCCCTCACGGCCTCCGATCCGTTCCTGATCAACCTGATCCGTGACGAGATTTGGGAACTGGTCACCGGCCCGGTCGATTTGTTCTTTTGCAACGAAGAGGAAGCCAGAAGTTTGACGGGCAAGGAAGATCCGATTCAGTGCGCCGCGGCGATTCATGAACATGCCGAAAATGTCGCATTAACGCTGGGGCCCAACGGGTCCATCTTGATGCATGGCGGCCAAGCCATTCCGATCGAAGGCATCAACGTTGACGCCGTGGATACCACCGGCGCGGGTGACATGTACGCCGGCGCCTTGCTATATGGCATCACCAACGGCATGGATTGGAAACAGGCCGGTCATCTGGCCAGCCAAAAGGCCGCACAAGTGGTCTCACAAATGGGCGCCCGTCTGGACACCTCGGACGTTGCATGAATCGAATGGATCCACCACCGCTGGGCCGACTGTTGGATTGTCAGTCACGGGTGCGACGCGAGTTCCAAGATTTCGTTCGCGACTGGGCGGAAGTCAAAAAGCATTGGAAGGATGCCAAGTGTGACGAATTTGAAAAGACTCACTTGGCGGAGCTGCCCCGCGCGTTGACTCGAGTGGACGCGGCGCTGCAAGACTTGAACGACACCATCCAACGCGTTGAAAAGCAATTGGCCGACGAAGCCCAAATGGGCGATCCTTAGGCGGCGCAACAGGTCGTGGACGAGGCGACGAGGCCTAGCCCGGTAGTGGACGAGGCGACGAGTCCTAACGCACCAGTTCTCTGCGTCATGATCTTCTCTGCGTCCTGTTCAATCTCGTTTCACGGTGACGAATTCATTCGTCCGCCGCGCCGCGGCGGAGTACACTACGGGCCGGCCGCGTCTGCATCTCACTCCCGCAAGTTCGCCCATCTGTGCATCGGAATTCTTCTAAAAAGCTGCATGTGCCAATCCAGGCTTCGGGCCCTGCTGGTCGCATCGGCATGACGTTGGTGGAATTGTTGGTCGTAGTCGGGATCGTTGGCATCTTGGCCGCCCTTACGCTCCCGGCTGTGCAAGCGGCTCGTGAGACCGCACGGCGCACGCAGTGCGCCAGCCAGGTCCATCAATGGATGCTCGCGGTCCACAATTATCAAAGCGTTCACCGATATTTTCCGCCATCGTTTTGTGTCCAACCGGATCAAATCCGTAGCGGCGTCGGCCACTCCTGGTCCGTGCACGCGCGATTGATGCCGTACCTGGAACAGGTTGCCGCAGCTGAACGGGTGGATTTGGCTGTCGATTGGCATGAACAGGTTGATCGTGGCGTTGCCGACGTTCGCGGCGCCGGCTGGTTATGTCCGTCCGAAAGCCGGGATGCGGTTCGCTATAAAAATGGCAAACGCTACGTCGCACCGACCAGTTACGGTTTTTCGGCCGGTACTTGGCACGTTTTCAGTCCCAATGGATCACCGGCAATGGCCAGCCGGAATGCTGCCAACGCCCATCACGTCCACACACTTGACGGTCGGCCGCGCGAACAACTTCGCTTCCAAAGATACAGCGGCCGTCTGCATGCCGGTGACGGCGCGTTCATTGTCAACGGGATGCTCACTCCGGCGGCATTCCTGGACGGGCTGTCGCAGACCCTAGCAATCGCCGAGGTGAAGACGTATCAACCGTATTTGCGGAATTTGACAACGCCGCTTCCCGTTGAACTTCCGACGCTGGATACGGTTCGTTCAATGCGAGGGCAGTTTAAGACCACCGGGCACACGGTTTGGCCGGACGGGCGAGTCCATCACAGCGGCGTGACGACGGCGTTTCCACCGGGCACACGTGTTCTGTTTGAGGCTGATGGCGTGTTGTGGGACATCGACTTTACGACGCAACAAGAAGGTAAATCGATGGACAAACCCACCTACGCGGCAATCACCTCGCGAAGTCATCATCCCGGCGTCGTGCAAATCGCCCGCATGGACGGCTCGGTTTCCACAATCAACCTTTCTATTGATCCACAAATCTATCGCGCGATGGGAACCCGGGCCGGACGCGAGGTCGCCGATTCGTCTCTCTAGCCGCGTTGATTTTTTTCGGCATTGCCACCCACGCGAATGCTGGCGGCAATCCATCCCCTTCTGTTTAACCAATTGTTCTGTTTCCACTTTTCGAAGAGCGACATGAAACGAGCGTTTGCAGCCGTCCTGGCCCTTCCTTTGATCGCCGCGACGTGGTGCGGCGCCGCGCAAGCGGATGACCCGCCCAAAGAAGCCGCCAAAGCCGATCAAAAGATCAACGAGCGACTTGACGAAATCGAACAAAAGTTTGATCGGCTGCTCGACAAGCTCGACGGCAAAAAGGAACAAGCAAAGCCGGAAGCAAAACCCAAAACCGAGCCCAAGCCGGAAGCCAAAACCGAAGCGAAGGCGGAGCCAAAAGCTGAATCCAAGCCCCCAGCAAAAGCAGATCCCAAGTCAGACGCAAAAGCGGAACCCAAGTCAGACGCTAAAGCGGAATCCAAGTCTGAGGCCAAAGCCAAGCCAAAGGCCAAATCCGTCCCGGAACTGATCGCCGACGAATCGATTTTGTCCCAGGTGCCCTGGCGTTCGATTGGACCGGCCAACATGAGCGGCCGAGTGACGGATCTGAGCATCGACAACGACGATCCATCGCTGTGGTACGTCGCCACGGCCAGTGGCGGCATTCTGAAGTCGACCAATCACGGCGTCGTCATGAAGCATCAGTTCGACGACCAGGACGTCGTCTCCATCGGTGCGATCGCGCACGCGGCCAGCGATCCCAAGCTGGTGTGGGTCGGCACCGGCGAAGCGAACCCGCGGAATTCCGTTTCGTACGGCGCGGGCGTCTACAAATCAACCGACGGTGGCGAAACCTACGAACACATGGGTTTGGACGAGACCTACCAAATCGGTCGCATTTTGATCCACCCCACCAACCCCGACATTGTCTACGTCGGTGCGGCCGGGCGCTTGTACGGCCCCAATCGCCAACGCGGCGTCTACAAGACCACCGATGGCGGCAAAACTTGGCAGCACTCGTTGTACGTCAACGACAACACCGGTGTCATTGACATGGTGATGCACCCGAGCGAACCCGGCACGATCATTGCCGCGCTGTGGGATCGGATGCGGGATGAATTCGACAGCTGGCCCGGCAGCGTCAAGAAGCCCGACGGCGTCGACGGTTACGACCCGATCCGCAAGTACGGGCCCGGCGCGGGACTCTACAAAACCACCGATGGCGGTGAAAACTGGACCAAACTTGAAAAGGGTTTGCCGACCAGCCACATCGGACGCGTCGGTCTGGATTGGCAAAGCGGCGGAAACCAAACCCTGTTCGCGATCATTGATTGCCAGGACATCGGGAAAGGGCCGCAACCGTTCGATGTTTACCTGGGCATTGTTGCCGCTGCGAAACCTGGCGATGCACCGGAGCCCGAGAGCGACGATTCGGTCACCACCGTGGTGGCTCAAGTGATGACCGGCAGCCCCGCCGACAAAGCGGGCGTGAAGGTCGGCGATGTGCTGACCGCCATCGATGGCAAGACCTTGGCCACGCCCGATGCGATGCTCGATTTGCTTCGCAAGAAGAAGCCAGGTCGTCGCATCGAATTGGAAATTTCCCGCGGCGACGAAAAAATGACGTTCAAGCCCATTCTGGCAACCCGTCCGGATTCGCGTAGCAGCGTCCCCGGCGCCTACTTGGGGGTGACCGCCAAGGATGACGACAAAAAGGTGATTCTGGAAACGGTCGCCAAGAATAGCCCCGCCGCCAAAGCGGGATTGAAGGTCGGCGACCAAATCGTCAAGGCCGATGGAAAGGCTGTCGAGGCGTTTGATGCCATGGTGAAACAGCTTGCCGAGATGGCCATCGAAGACGAGGTGAGCCTGGAAGTCGTCCGCGGCGAGGAAACCATGACGATGGTCGCCACGCTCGGCCAGCGGCCCGGAGGCCGCCAGCCGACCAGCCGTGCGATCATGGGGATCCAGGGCGAAGACCAGCAGGGCGGCGGCGCCAAAATGCTGTCGATTACCGACGGCGGACCTTCCGCCAAGGCCGGCATGAAAGATGGCGACGTGATCGTCAAAGTCGGCGACGACAAGATCGAAGATTACGCGGGTCTGATTTCGCAAATCCGCTCGCGGGAACCCGGCGACACGATGGCGGTTGTGGCGAAACGCAAAGACAAGGACGGCAAGGAATCGGAAGTCAAGTTGACGGTCACGCTGGGCGATCGCAATGCCGGTTCCTCCACCCGGCCTTACACGTATTCCTACTACGGACAACGTCCCAATTCGCAGGATATGCAGGGTGCCGACGGACATCTGTACGGCGGCATCTATCGCTCCGACGACGCCGGCGACACCTGGACGCGTGTCAATTCATTGAACACTCGGCCGATGTATTTCAGCGTGATTCGCGTTGACCCCAGCGACGACCAGCGTGTTTACGTGTTGGGCGTTTCGCAATTCGCGTCGGCTGATGGTGGCGTCACCTTCCAATCCAATTTTGGACGCGGTGTTCACGCGGATGCTCATGATTTGTGGATTGATCCAAAAGATGGCCGGCACATGGTCATCGGCGGTGACGGCGGCGTTTACGCCAGCTACGACCGCGGGCAAACGTGGAACCACGTCAACACGGCAGCGATCGGCCAGTTCTATCATGTCGCGATCATCCCCGGCGAACCCTATGGCGTTGTTGGCGGTTTGCAGGACAACGGCAGCTGGGCCGGCCCGGCGATCTCCCGCAGCGGCGGTGCCCTGAACGAAGACTGGATCCGTGTCGGTGGTGGCGATGGCTTCATTTGCCGCGTCGACAGCCAAGATCCGGATCTGATTTACTACGAAAGCCAAAACGGCTCGATCGGCCGGCGGCATCTGAAGACCGGCGAACGCGCCGGCATCCGACCGCCTCGTAAAAAGGGTGTCGAATACCGCTTCAACTGGGAAACACCATTCCTGTTGTCCTCGCACAATTCGCGGATGTTTTATTCGGCCGGTAACTACGTCTTCCGGTCATTTGATCGCGGCAACAATCTGCAAACGATTTCACCGGAGATCACTCGTACCAAGCGTGGTTCCGCTACCGAGATCAGCGAATCGCCGCGTGATCCAAACGTGTTGTACGTCGGCACCGACGATGGCTATCTGTGGATGACAAAGGACGGCGGCACCAAGTGGACTCGCATCGACGAAAACTTGAACGCCCCGGGCCCACGCTGGGTCGCTTCGATCGAAGCATCCAAGTTTGTCGACGGCCGCGTGTACGTGACACTCGATGGTCATCGCAGCGACGACGATAACCCGTATGTTTATGTTTCAGAGGACTTCGGCGACACGTTCACGCCGTTGCATCGCGAGTTGCCACGTGGTTCCACACGCTGTCTGCGCGAGGACCCCGAAAACGCGAACCTGTTGTATTTGGGAACGGAATTCGGGTTCTGGATCTCGCTGGATCGTGGCCAGAATTGGGGCAAAGCCAATGGCAAGTTGCCCAGCGTTGCGATCCATGATGTGGCGATCGTGCCCGATGGCAACGAAATCGTGCTGGCCACCCATGGTCGGTCCTTGTGGGCCGCCGATATCTCGGTGCTGCGTTCGGTCAGCGCCAAGACGATGTTGGCCGACGCGACCCTGTACCCCACACCCAAGGTGACGCGCTGGCGTCGCGAGCCCCAGCGTGGCGGCACTTCGCCGCGCTATGTTGGCCAAAACCCCTCGCGGGGTGCGGGGCTGTGGTACTCACTGGGGAAAGACGCCAAGAGCGTTCAGCTAAAGGTGTCTTCGGTTAGCGGACGCGACATTCGAACGTTGACCGGGAAAACCGAAACCGGTCTGCACCGCGTCACTTGGGATTTGACCGGCCAATCGAATCGTCGTCGCGGCGGCCGCGCGGCCGGATTCCGAGGCGGCGCCTTCCCGGCACCAACGGGACCGTATCGGGTCGGGTTGCTGGTCGATGGCAAAGAAGTCGCTTCGCAAGTCTTGCAAATCGAAAGCGATCCCAACTTGCCGGCCAATGCGATCGCCGACGAGGTTTACGAGTTGCAGCTGCTGCGTGACGAAATGGCCCAGCAATTGAAGGACGAAGCCAAGGACGCCGGCGTCGACGTTTATCGCGATAACTGATCGTAAATCGCACCGATTTGCTTGTCGCGACAATACTTTCGTTGTCGCGGCAAGTGTCGGTACTTGCGTCGCACGTGGCGCCGTGCCGGGAGCTTCGAGCGGCGGGCCGCGAACGCCTGCTTGCCACACCAGATTGCCTGACCGGATTGAGCCGCAGCCGTGCGTGTTGGCAACGCTGGCGACGGCCGCGCGAGCCTAGGAGAACGTCGCCCAAGCCGTTACGATTTGCCGCATGACACCGATGATGCGGCAATATCACGAGGCCAAAGAGGCCTGCGGCGACGCGCTCCTCCTGTTCCGGATGGGCGACTTCTATGAACTATTCCTGGACGACGCGAAGTTGGCCGCCGGTATCCTCGGTTTGACGCTGACCGCACGCGACAAGGACAGCCAAAACCCGACGGCGATGGCGGGGTTTCCGCATCACCAATTGGACGGCTACCTGCAAAAATTAATCGCCGCCGGCTACCGCGCCGCCGTTTGCGAACAGGTCGAGGATCCCAAGCAGGCCAAAGGACTCGTCCGCCGCGAGGTGACTCGAATCGTTTCGGCCGGCACGCTGACCGACGACGGGATGCTGGACCCGCGCGAGGCCAATTATGTGGCGGCCGTTTTGGTCGATCGACCGGCGAAGTCACGATCCAAAAATGAAAAAGCAAGCGCTGCCCGTGTTGGAATCGCCCGCGTCGGAATTGCTTGGGCGGAATTATCCAGCGGCCGTTTCGAAGCGGGGGTCTATCCCGCCACGCAACTGGACGATGAACTGGCGCGAATCGGTCCCGCCGAAGTGCTGTATCGCGATGACGATCTCCAAATGAAAGCCGATCCGGCCGCATCCTGGGTTTGGACGTCGCGGCCGGCGTGGTCCTTTGCACAAAAAGACGCCGCCGCCACGCTGTGCAAACATTTCGGCGTTCAAGCACTGGAAGGGTTCGGCTTCACCGACGACGACTCCCTGGCCGTGCGAGCGGCCGGCGGAGTGCTGAATTATTTGCTTGAAACACAGCGAAACGATCTTTCGCACTTTCGCGGCTTGGTGGCGCGTGGAAAATCACCGCACTTGGAAATCGACGCCGCCACTCGGCGATCGCTGGAGCTGACTCGGACGATTCGTTCCAACTCCCGCGAAGGTTCGCTGCTGGACGTCATCGACGCAACCAAAACCCCGATGGGTTGCCGGCTTTTGGCCGATTGGATCGCCGCACCGTTGGTTCAGCCGGAGGCGATTGAAACCCGTCTGGACGCCGTCGAAGAACTCGCCCGGACGCAGGATCTTCGTGAGGATGTTCGGGGCACGCTGGCGGACACATTCGACCTGTCGCGTTTGCTGGCGCGGATCGCGAGCGGGCGTGGCGGGCCACGCGACCTGCAACAAGTCGCGCGGACGCTGGCGTCATTGCCGCGGCTTAAGGCCCGTTTGACGGCTCGAAAATCAACGCTGCTCAATCACATCGAATCGAATTTGCACCTGTGTCCCGAACTTCGTTCGACTTTGGAATCCGCACTGGCTGACGACGTGCCGCTGGCCGTTTCCGACGGCAACTTCATTCGCGAAGGCTTTGACGATCAGCTGGACGAACTCCGCGCCCTGGCCCGTGGTGGCAAACAATGGATCGCCGAATACCAGCAGCGTCAAATTGACGAAACCGGCATCCCCAGCATGAAGGTCGGCTTCAATAAAGTCTTTGGGTATTACTTGGAGATCACCAACACGCATCGCGACCGGGTGCCCGAGACCTTTATCCGCAAGCAAACGCTCAAAAACTGTGAACGATACATTACACCGGAGCTGAAGGAGTACGAGGAAAAAGTGCTGGCCGCCGACGACAAGGCGGACGCGCGCGAACAGACGCTGTTTTATCAATTGCGGGATATGGCGGCCGATCAATTGCCGATCTTGCAGGAGGTCGCCCTGGCGATCGCGAACCTGGACGCCCTGGCCAGTCTTGCCGAGACCGCCGTTGTGCGTCGTTGGGTGCGTCCGCAATTGACGGAAGATTCGATCATCGAAATTCGCGGCGGCCGACATCCCGTCCTCGATGTGCTGATGCCGCAGGGGCAATTTGTGCCCAATGACTGCGTTCTTTCACCGGAATCCGGCATGATTTCGTTGATCACGGGGCCCAACATGGCGGGCAAGAGCACCTTCATTCGCCAAGTCGCGTTGATCACGCTATTGGCCCAGGCAGGTTCCTTTGTGCCGGCCGATTCAGCCATGGTGGGCGTCGCGGATCGTATTTTTGCCCGCGTGGGTGCCAGTGACGAACTTTCGCGTGGGCAAAGTACGTTCATGGTCGAAATGGTGGAAACGGCACGCATTTTGAACACCGCGACCAGCCGGTCTTTGGTGATCTTGGATGAAATCGGTCGCGGCACCAGCACCTACGATGGGCTCTCGCTGGCATGGGCGATCACCGAGCACCTGCATGAACAACTGGGTGCGAGAACTTTGTTCGCGACGCACTATCACGAATTGACTCAGTTGGAGGAGAGCCTTCCCAAGGTTGCCAATTTGAACGTCGCGGTCAAGGAATGGGACGACGAGGTGGTGTTCCTGCACCGGATCGTCCGCGGTGGTGCGGACAAAAGTTACGGCATCCATGTTGCCAGGCTGGCGGGCGTGCCCTCCAGCGTGACCGATCGCGCCAAGGATGTGCTGAGCCAGCTCGAATCGATTGATCGCGATTCACTCGATCGTCCCGCCATTGCGGCGGTGGGATCGGCGGACAACAGCGGATCGAAATTCCAGCTCACCCTATTTGGTTACACCGACCATCCGTTGTTGGAACAGGTCGATGCACTGGATATCAACGCGATGACGCCGCTGCAGGCGCTTGAATTTTTGCAAACCGCCAAAGCCAATTTGCGTCAGCCGGCACGATAGATACCGGCACGATCGATACCGCCAAGACGTGCATTTGGCTCGTGCTTACATCCGGCGACGTTGCTTGCGGCGGCGGTAAGCCAGCGCGGCCACGATGCCCATCGGCACAAACGTTGTCGGTTCGGGAATCGTCGCCGCCGGACCCCGAAAGGTAAAAAAGTTGGACTCGGTGCCGTTGCTTGCAAATTGGGAAATCAACTCGTACGTATCACGGTCGTATTTGTTGATGATGCCCTGCGTGTAGCTTCCCGCATACAAGTGTCCATCCAGCCCGAATTCCAGTCCCTCGGGTGTGGCCAAGCCCGTGATCACGTCGTCGATGTAATCGCCATCGGCGGAATAGCGTTTGACCGAATTGTCGCTGTAGCTGCTGACCAATAATTCGCCGGCGTCGTTGAACAGCAAAGCGGTGGGGTTGCTCAGGCCCCCTTCGCCGGCCGACGCAAAGTCGGCAATCAATTCGCCGGTGGCCAGGTCGTACTGGCCCACACCGCCAAAAAAGCTGCTGACGAATATCGAATCGCCGCGGAACGTGATGCCATCGACGAAATCCGCATCGACAAGCCGCTCTTGAAATGCGCCGGTTCCCGCGTCAAAGCGGGAGACGCCGCCGCCAGTGCCGCTGGCGAAATTGCCCACGTACAGCGAACCGCCGAAGAACGTCAGGTTATTGGGCCGCGACAATCCCTGGCCGGCGACGAAAACATCCAAAAATTCGCCCGTCATGCCGTCGTAGCGAAGGACTTCGTTCGTCAGGGCGCTGGTGACGTACAGCTGCCCATCCGGACCGACCTCGATATCGCCGGGTCGGTTCAATCCGCCGCTGCCCTGGCCGATGATCGCACCGAGATATTCGCCAGAAAACCCGTCGAAACGTTCGATCGTCCCGCGAAGCGGCGAGGCAACCAGCAAGTCGTTTTGAGCCATTGCCGGTCCCGTCATGAGGGTCCAGGTTGCAATGAGCAGCAAGAGCAAGCCTCGCGCGGGCACGCATTGCCTGGGGAGGATTTCGCGATCGTGACGCATCGTTTCAAGCCATAAAAAAGTGAAAAGGGCCATGGAAAAGTCGGGCATCGCTAGCGTGGCCAAGGCCATCTTGGCACCGAATCCCGAAAAGTACATTTGTGCTTTCTGTTTAAGCACAAACGTACCCATGGCGGTTCGCCGCCACAAGCGAAACCCGCGAAAAAAGTACAAACTTGCTTTCGCGTACAGATGTGCTTATTCTGGAA
>JBCCRW010000180.1:0-10948 GCA_039201055.1 Planctomycetota bacterium
ACTTGCGCGGGTCCTGGATGCCGAGATTGTTTTCGCGGAGTACGCCGATGATTTTGCCAAAGCACTTTTCAACGGTGCCGGCTTGAGCGTCGAGACAATCGCGGATGTCTTCGACGACGGACTTGAGTTTAGCCCCACCTTCATCGCCGACGCTTTGTGGGGTAACGGATTCTTCAGCGATTTCGGTAACGATGCTGCCGAAGAACTCGCGCGGGTCCTGGATGCCGAAATCGTCTTCACGGACTACGCCGATGATTTTGCCAAAGCACTTTTCAATGGTGCCGGCTTGAGCGTGGAGAAAATCGCGGATGTCTTCGACGATGGACTTGACTTTAGCCCCACCTTCATCGCCGATGCTTTGTGGGGCAATGGATTCTTCAGCAGTTTTGGCTCCGGGGGCGCAGCGGAGATGGCAAGGGTACTCGACGCTGAGATTGCGTTCTCCGACTATGCAGATGACTTTGCTGAGGCCTTGTTTGATGGTGCAGGCTTCAGTGTGGAACTAATCGCACACGTCTTTGACGACGAACTGGACTTTAGTTCTTCATTTATCGCTGACGCGCTTTGGGGAAATGGCTTCTTCAGCAGTTTTGGCAACGATGGTGCGGGGGAACTGGTACGTGTTCTACGAGGCGAGGGAATTAGTAATGAGAGGATCACAAATGCTCTCTCCACAAGGTTGAATTTTTCTGCCTCAAGTATTGCTGGAGCCTTCGGTCACATTGGCATCGGTGTATCGGTAGGGAACATCAACAGTTTCCTTAGCGGTGCAAGCAGCACCATCGCCAGCAATGTTAGTAGTGTTGGTGAAGACTTGTTTAGAGGAATCCGGGATCTGTTTTAGGTCAAAACATGCCGCTAAATAATTCCTCACTCAAAATCGATATGAGCACCCAACGCGGCGACTCCCGTAACCACCAGGTTCTTCCACGAACCCAGTGGCCGGTCTTCCGCTTCACCCGACATCATCAGACAACCGCACCAATCCATCGGACGTCGCAGTCATGCCTTGATGACCTTCCGAGCCGGGGCAGTCTGGAGCCACTAAATTCGCTGAAGAACCAAATTATTTTTCCCTCCCTCTTTCTGCCGAATCTCGAGCACCAAGACGTCCGCTTTGGGAGCAACATCCATCCACGAAGTGGCGACACGTAATAGCCATGAGCGCATAGCTGGGCTGTCATAATGACGTGCATTGATGAGAGTCGACCTTTGTCCTTTGGTCGAGTCCTTGATGCGTTTAAAGGAAATCGATGGTTTAGCGTGGGTCGACAGCGGAGCGGTCAAAGAAATTAGCCGGTGGTAAACGAACCGAGCCCCAGCGAGTATTCGTGCCACCTCCGGTAAACCGTGACGCTCGCACTTGGATGACGCCCTCGATTTCGGCGGCGGAGCCGCCGAAATCGAGCACGTCGGTTTTTTGGGCCGCTGACTTCCGGAGGTGGCGTCTGACTCGCTTGGGGCTCGCCAACCTGACCACCGGCTAATCGCTGTGATGCCTTCGGCATCGATTTCGCGCTTGCGATCAGCCTTTTAGGAAATCGCAACTCGTACCCGTGGCAAACCCCAAACACCTGGACGCGGTATTCGCAGTGTGGAGGGGACAACATTGTGTGGAGAGGACAGAGCATCGGGATGATCTTCGAGTTAGGCGGCCACGGATGATCAAGAGGGTTAAGAGATTAGGGGGTTAAAAAATCAGGGTGACACTTGGGCAAATGAGCTTGGATGCCCCGCACCATTGTTCGTGCTTGATAAACGTGTCAGGCAGAAGAACGTCGGGCAGGAGCATCGGTGCTCTCCATCTTTCTGCCGAATCTCGAGCACCCAAACACCCGCTTCGGGACCGACATCCGGCCAATTCCATTTGTGCGTTGCCAATTCAGCTGGGCGCTGTCCCCAGCCGTCCCGATCGGCGGACACTCGATTTGCTGCCATTCCTCCAGCCTTCCAGAGGAAGTGCACTGTCCCCGCGTGCATTTGCTTGGCGACGCCCCGTTTTTGCCATCGCCGCGCGTCGACGTTGACGGGGCCGGCCAGCAACTCGGGCAGCTGCAATTTTCGGAGTTCCATCGCCAGGCGGACGTCTTCCATCAGCGGGACCTCGGGAAATCCGCCCACCTGATCCCACAATTGGCGATGCACGAACACGGCTTGATCGCCAAAGGGCATCCGCCGCCAACGCACCCGCCAGGCATTGCCCCATTCCAGTCCGCGATACGCCCAGCCGGGTGCTTGGATGCGTTGCCGCAGGGCGCCCCAAAAAGGACACGCGGGTGCCTGCGGTTCTTCCGGATCATCAGAAATTTCGCACAGTGGTGTCAGCGAGGTGGGTTCCAGCCAATTGTCCGCGTGCAAGAACAACAGGATTTCGCCGCGGGTTCGGGCCGCTCCCTGATTCAATTGGTGCCCCCGGCCACGCCGCTCGCACTGGACGCATGCCGCGCCATACTCAGCGGCGATCTCCTGAGTCCCGTCGTCGCTGCCGCCGTCGGCCACGATCACTTCGCCGGCACCGGCGTCCCACGCCGATCGCACACAGCGGCTGATGCCGTCGTGTTCGTTGAGCGTCGGAATGACGATAGAAATCATGACGCTTTCCGCTACACCGTTTGCACCCACCGGTATCGCGAATAAGCGATCGGCCCCAGCAGAAAAATGGGGATCCAGGCGGCCGTCAAGGGTGCCACCCACGATGCACCGCCCGCCCAGGCGGCCGCCGCCTTGAGCACAAAGAAGAACAGCACCGTACACAGTGCCACGCCCATCACCACGAACAACTTGGTGTTTCCGCCGCCGGCGGCCAAGGGCAGGATCAACGCGACCAACGCGATGTCCAACAACGGCCGCACGAGCCGCGCATGCACGATCACCTCAAGGCTTGACGGGGAGTGAACCGCCGGGTTCCGCAAACGAGAGAACAAATCACCCGCGGCGGCCAACTTGGTCGCGGACTTGCGAGAGAGCAACAAATCCGAATCGATGCTGGTCGCAAAGAAAATTTGATCGGGTGCCAAATCGGGCGCGTCGGCCGCCGTGATCAAAATGGGATCTCCCGCAAAGGTCGCCGAGGGAATTCGCGAAACGTTTTGCGGCGCTCGGACACCCGAAAGCAAGTAACCGGCCGGCCGCGATCCTTGTGCCTTCAAATACACCATCGAATCGGCCACGATGCGGTCACCGAAGCCCGGATAATCGCCATCGATTCGCAGCCCCGGCGACGTGACCGTGTGAGTCGTCGGGTCGATCATTTCGCCATCGATCAAGATCCGCCGCAGCTTGTCGTATTGGGCCAAAACGGGCTGGGCAATTTCATCTTTCGCCGGCTTGCCCTTCATCGACAAGCGATGGCTGTAGTGTGGAAGCAGGCATTCGCGGTTGGCCGTTTGCAACAAAATGATCACAACCGAGGCCCACAGCATCGGCCGAAACAGTCGGCCATGCGACACGCCGGCGGCCAAGGACGACGTCAGTTCGCCCGTACGTCGCAGCCACCCAACGGTGAACAATAAGGCCATCAAAAGAATCACGACGCCGGTCGAATCAATTAACAGCAGCAAATACGGGCCGTAAAAATCGATCATCGCCGGCACCAGGCCGCCCTGTTCGTGGCCCCGTTTGACCAAGTCATCCATGCTCGTGAACGCGTGAAACACAATCACGATGCCCGAAAGCGAGATGAAGCAAATCAACGCCGTCCGCAGGAACAGCACCAAGATGTAGCGATCGATCCGCGTCATCAGCTTGGCATCGACAAAAGGGCGTGGCGGATCATGGGTTCGCGGTCCGGTGTGCGAAATCCAGGGAGGGCTACAATGGGGTCACCAACGCCGGCTTATCGGCGATTTTGCCAGGTACGGACAAGAGCAAGTTTCCCATGACAGCCGCAAGCACCCACCGTCGACCTGAGCGTGATGACGGTCCCAGTCACATCTGGAGTCCAACGCTCGGCTGGAATTGGGTTGTGGGCGGCTTTGTGATCGCGCTAACGCTGCTGACGGGTTGCACGCCGAGCGCCGGCACTGCCGAAAATGCGTCGAAGACGGGGGAAACCTCCGCGGAAAATGTGGCTGGCGACACCGCAGCTGTCGACATTCGGCCCGATCCCAGTTTGGCGACCGCCGGCCCCGTCGGGCTTGATGAATCGGCGGTTCCCGGCGACTCGGCGGATTCCAGAAACCCGGTCGGCCGAAACGACCCAGGCCGGGCGGCTTTGGATCTTGATCCTGTCAATGGCGACGGGTTTGGCCCGGATGATCGTCGGGATCCAGATCGCGGCGACGCGATGTTCTCCCGCCCGAACTTCGATACCAATCTTGCCGCGTCAGCAAGCGGCGAACTCATCGGGGAACCCGTCAGCGAACCTATCGGTGCACCGGAGCCACTACCGCTGCGACTGCGGGACCTGCGGATTCCCGACGATGCGAGCCCGCGCGAATTGAATTCGTGGATCGCCGATGCCGATCACGACCTGGCGATTCTTGTCAAAGCCACCCGTGAAGATGGCCAAGATCGACGGTCGGACGTTGCCGCGATTTTGAAAAGCAAACTGGAAGCGATCAATCGACTTCGCGATGCACCGGAGCAAAGCGATGCGGATAAGATCGCCGCCACGCGAGAAGCCTTGCAAACGCTTTCGGGTCTGTATTCGCTTGGCCAACGTGAATTCGGTCCGGCACTTGACCAAGCCGCCAAACAGGCTGTCGATAGCGACGATCGCGACCTGGCCGTCGATGGTCATGTGGTGCGAATGACCTTGGCCTCGCGAGCGATCGCGACCGGCGATCCGGTTTGGGTGGGTCGCGTGGTGGCAAATGCCCAGGCGATTGGCAAACGCTTGATCGTTCGTGATCGCGATGGCAAGACGCGTCGGCAAAGCGTCAGCGATGCCATGGCCACGATCATCGCGTTGGGCAATGCGCGAGCGACACTGAATCGGTTCGACGAAGGTGAGGCGGCCGAAAGCGTGCGGCGAGTGATCCAGAACTTGTATGCGGCCAGTTCCAATGAAACCGTTGCCATGGCCGCCGCTCAGATGGCCGGTGCGACCCAGCAATCCGAACTGGAACAATTGCGGGCGTCGATCATGACGGGCAAGTCGGCGTCGCCGGCGGCATGGTCCCAAGCGGTCCAGCGTTTGATCGATGACGCGCCCGATCTGCAAACCGTTCGCTACCTGGGGGCCCTGGCCCTGGAACTGGAATCCATCGACGCCGCCGGCATTGCCAAGACGATCTACGATGCACTGGCCCAGCGATTTCCCAGTGCCGATTCGACGGCGGCGCGAGAGGCCCGGGTGGCGCTGGACGCGGCGGCCCGACGACGCGAAGTGCTCGGGCAGCGCTTTGCACCCAAGCTGCCATCGGCCGATGGCGGCGGCTTATCGATCGACGACTATCGCGGATTCGTGCTGATGGTGCCGTTTTGGGAACGCGATGTGCCAAGCTCAATCGCGATTTTGGATGACCTGCGCGGGATTCGTGAACGTGCGGGAGACGACGTCATGATCGTCGGCGTCAATTTGGATCCCGAACTTAGCGCCGTCGCGGCGGCGAAAGTCTTGGGCAGCACCCGTTCTTTCAAGGTGCAGCGTGTCGAAGGTGGGGGCGTCGACGGTGGGGGCGTCGAAGGTGGTCGTTCGATCGCCGAGGAATTCGGGCTGGTTGCGTACCCATTTGTGTTGGTTGTTGGCAAAGACGGCAAGATCGCCGGAATCGGTTTTGGCCCCGACCAAGTCCGAACCCTGGTCGCGAGCGAGCGGGAACGCTGAACCAAAGGCGATCAATCGCTCCCTTCGATCGGGTACAGCGGCCTGTTTTCCACGTTAAACTGATGGCTTAACGGCCATCTCTTCTCTACCGATTCTTTTCGGCCACGCGGCCCGCCCATGACTGCTCCCCAGCAAGACGATCTCGAGGACATTGTCGATCCGGTCGAAGATGAAGTTGTCGAGCCGGCCGATGTGATCGAGACGCCCGAGATCATCGAGACGCCCGAGATCATCGAGGCGACTGAAGCAGCCGACAGCGGCGAATGGCTGGACCCAGCTGACGATCAGGACAATCCGTCGGAGCGGCGTTTTTATTTGTGGACCGCCACGCCGGCGTGGTTGGTCAGCACCCTGGTCCACGTCCTGATTTTGCTGGCACTGGGTCTGGTGACCTACGCCGACCCGATCAAGATCGTGAACGTCTTGACCGCCAATCCGACCGGTGACGAGGGGCCGGAGCTGGAGGATTTCACGATCCAAGAAATCGATCCGGGCGAGATGTCCGAGATGGAAGAGATCACCGAACCGGTCGAGGAACTGACCGAGCAGCTCGAGTTTGTCGAACCCACCGATATCCAGCCCATGGAATTGGCGACGGTCGAAAACCAGCTTGTCGATTTGACTTCGCCCATGGCACCGGCGGCCAAGTCGTTGGCAACCTTGACGTCGATGAAGTCGTCACCCATCGGTGGCCGTTCGGCCGATATGAAAAAGAAGCTGCTGCGGGAATACGGCGGCAATGATTCCAGCGAAGCCGCCGTCACCGAAGCCCTCAAATGGCTCTCGCGTCACCAGATGCAGAACGGTGCCTGGACCTTTCAACACAACTTGGTTTGTCGCGGAGCCTGCGACAGCCCCGGCGAACCTCAATTTGCTCGGTCCTTCAACGGTGCGACGGGGTTGGCGCTGCTGCCGTTTTTGGGCGCCGGACAAACGCACGTTTCCGGCGACTTCAAAAACAACGTTTCGGCCGGTTTGCGATTTCTGATTCAAAACGGCAAGCTCGGGAAACAATCCGGCGTGCCCGTGCTGGATCTTCGCGACCGCAGCGGCAACATGTATTCGCATGGTTTGGCGGCGATCGCATTGTGCGAAGCCTATGCGATGACCGGTGATTCACAATTGCTGGCACCCGCCCAAGCGTCGATCAATTTTATTGTCTACGCCCAGTGCCGCGACGGTGGCTGGCGTTACCAACCCCAACAACCCGATGGCGGCGACACGTCGGTGGTCGGCTGGCAGGTGATGGCGTTGAAAAGTGCGCACATGGGACACCTGGTCGTTCCGCCGGTCGCCGTCGAAGGTTCGAAGATGTTTTTGGACAAAGTCGCTACCGAGGACGGCGCGGTCTACGGTTACGCGAGCAAGTCGAAAAACTTTCGCCCGGCAACCTCCGCCGTCGGGCTGCTGTGCCGCATGTACACCGGCTGGGATCGGACGCATCCGGGGATCGTTCGCGGCGTCAAGCGTTTGGCCCAATACGGCGTCAGCAAAAAGAACATCTATTACAACTACTACGCCGCCCAAGTCCTGCGTCAATACGGCGGACCGGAATGGGACAAGTTCAACACCGAACTGCGGGATTGGTTGGTGGCATCCCAAGCCCAAAGTGGCGGTGCCAAGGGGTCGTGGAATTTGCGCGTCAACAAGGGTCACAACGTCGAACACATGGGCGGCCGACTGGGCAGCACCTGTTTTGCGACGATGATCCTGGAAGTCTATTATCGGCACATGCCGCTGTACGCCGACGCGGCCGCCGATGACGATTTCCCGCTGTAGTGCGGTGTCCGCGTCGCCGCCGTCGGCGGAGTTCGCCAAGGACCTGTCACCGTTCATTTTTTTCCACGTTCTGGCCCGCGACGGCTACCCCAAGTTTTGATCGGGTGACTACCATCGGACGCTTCGTCCGCCAGCCCGTTGCCACGCCAGCCGAATCGACATGCTTTATTTCATCGCCTGGTCCGTTTTTTTGCTGTTCATCGTCCTGTCGGTGCCGATCGCCGCGATGCTGGAAAAGAAAAAGAACGCTCCCGAGGATGCCGCACCGCTGGACGAGGATGTTGCGCCGCTGGGCGGGGGTGACGAAGCGGTGATGGCCGACGATGCGGCCACCGAAGCGGGTTTCGGCGACGAAACGGCCGCGGCGCCGGTCGAGGGGATGTTTGAAGACGCCCTACCGCAGGACGCCAATCCGCTGGGCTGACGACTGGGCCAACGGGCCCGGCCGATTGCTTCGCACGCTCCGCCCCGTCGATGTTTTCGCCATCCCGGGCGACGAGTCCCCTGGCGACGGGACTCGTTACCTCGTCCACGACCTCCTGCGGCGCCTGATAAGCGTCGGATCATCTAGTAATCCAGGGCTTGACCTTGGCGGCCTGACTTTCCTATCGCCGTAGGAAGTTGCACCGGTCCTGTCATCCCTTCTTTGCCCACGCACGCCCCCGATGAACAGGACGTCGATTGTTCCAGCAGACGTTCGCTGGCCCATCGATGTTGCAACAAGGTCGCTGGTCATCGCGGCCTTGTGGATGATGGTCGGTGCGGGCACCGCGTCCGCACAATATCCGTTGCCGGATCCCAGCATGCGAGCGGCACCGGATAACCCCGGCACAATAAGTCCCGGCGTGACGAATCCCGGCAAAAACAATCAAGATCCGGGCAACGCCAATTCACCGATACCGAATTTTGGGCGCGAGCGCCCCGGTCCGAACCGGCCCGCCGCCGGCATGCGTGTCGACGACGATCCCAATGATCCCATTGTCGAATTGAATTTGGCCGGCACCGTGGCACTGCCCAAGTTGGTCGAAGCCGTCGCCCAACAAATGGACGTTCGATTTCTTTACAGCGCCGATTTGGCGGGTCGGAGCGTCACCGTTTACACGCCCGCGAGGTTGCCTCAAAGCACGCTGCCGGTCTTGATGGGATCGCTGCTGAAGGCCGAAAATTTGGCGATTGTCGATTCCGATGTTCCCGGTTGGAAACGCATCGTCGACGTGTCGGACATGGTCGCCTATGCCAAGCCGGGACAATCCGACGAAGTCCTGCGGCGCGACGGTCCCGCCGCCGCGGTCACCCAGGTGATCGAAATTCAAAATGCCGACATCACTTCGCTGGCCAATTCGCTCAAGCCATTTTTATCCAAGTCGGCGAACCTGATCACGTTGGCCAAAAACCGTTTGCTGATCGTCACCGACTATGCCCAAAACGTCGCCCGCCTGGTCGACCTGTTGCGGATCATCGATCAACCCTCCGATGTGGGTATGATCGAATTTTACGAGGCCAAACGTCGCGACGTGCAAACCTTGATCCAGCAGGTCACCGGCCTGCGTGGCGGCACCGACGCCAAGACACTTGATTTTCGTTTGTTTGCGGATGCATCGGGACGTCGGATTTTGATCGCCGGCGGCAAGACCCGCGTCCGCGACGTGATCGATTTGCTCAAACGATTGGACAGTGGCAGCCCGACCCAAACCAAGCTGTATCGTCTGGAAAATTTGGCCGCCGGGCGCTTGGCCAGTTTGGTCGACCGGCTCGCCGGTGGCGGTGGCGAGGACGGCGAATCGTCGATCGAAACGACACTGGACGAAGGCGGTAACTTTTTGATCGTTCGCGCACCCGCAAGCGTGCACGCCCAGGTTCGCAAATTGGTCGAACAACTGGACCGACCCATTGATGCCACGGCCAGCCCGATTCGGTTTTACAAATTGAAGAACGCGAGCGCCGCCGAGGTTTTGTATTCGCTGCTGGCTTTGCAACAGGCCACGGGAACCGCACCGGCGAATTTTGCCGGTGGCGGGTTCGGCCTGGGTGGCGGCGTGATCCCGGCCGGCGGCGGGTTCTTTGGCGGGCTATCGCAAGCGGGTCTGGGCGTCCGCACTGGCAATCCGAACATGGCATTGGGCAACCCGAACATGGTCACGGGCATGCCCTTCAACAACGGCAACGCGGGCCAAGTCGCCTCTTCCGCGGGGCGGAATCTGAATCGCAACGTGCTGCCCGGCGGCCAGGCTGGCAACAACCCGGCGTCGCTGGCCGGCGCGTCGGGTTTGATCGGCACCGCCGGGCTCGGCGGCAACGCGCTTGCGAACGCGGGTTTTTCCGGCGGCGGGCTGGGTTTTGCAGGCGGCGGTGGGCTGGGTTTCGCCGGCGGCGGGCTGGGTGGCACCGTGGTAACGCTGCCCGGCGGCGCCAATGTATCCGCCGATGTCGCGACCAATTCATTGATCGTGGTGGCCCCGGCCAACGTCCAAGCGCTATACGAAAAATTGATTCGGTCGCTGGATCAACGTCGGCCGCAGGTGATGATCGAGGCGGAGATTGTTGCGGTGGATACGACAAACAACTTTCGCTTGGGCGTCGAAATTTCCGCCGGTGATCGTGACGGTTCCAGTCGCTTGTTCGAATTCACATCGTTTGGACTTTCTGAAGTCGATCCCGAAAACGGACGTTTGACCGTGAACCCCGCCCTCGGGTTCAACGGCGTGTTAATCGACCCGGATGTGGCCGATGTAATTGTTCAAGCGTTGTCACAGCATACGCGCAGCCGAGTGCTGGCATCGCCCAAAGTGTTGGTCAACGACAATCAAACCGGCACGCTGGAAAGTGTCACCAGCGTGCCCTTTCAAAGCATCAACACGATCAACACCATCAGCACCCAATCGCTGGGCGGAGAACAACAAGCCGGAACGATCATCACGGCGACGCCACAGATCAACGAAAACAATCACTTACAATTGGAATTCGAAGTCGAATTTAGCACCTTTGGTGAAGGTGGCACCGCCAACCTTCCGCCGCCACGGCAGATCGACCGCGTCGGCAGCGTCGTGACGATTCCCAACGGCAAGACGGTTGTGGTGGGCGGATTGAAACGCATCAGCCAGTCCGAGGGTTTTACCGGAGTGCCGCTGCTCGAGCGCATCCCCCTGCTTCGCGATTTGACCAGTTTGCAAACCAACAACGACCGCACGACGTCGTTCTTCCTGTTTATTCGGCCGCGGATTCTGCGTGATTCCCGGTTTCGTGATTTAGAATACTTGGCCGGCCGCGAAGTCGACCAGGCTCAGATTCGTGGCGATTTCCCCGACAGCCGGCCGATCTTGATCCCATGCGTGTCCCCCCCGACCCCGACGCAAACCCCGACGACGACATCGCGATTCGCACCAGAAACGACGTTTCCGG
>JBCCRW010000181.1:0-10933 GCA_039201055.1 Planctomycetota bacterium
ATTCGGGCGATGCGATGGGAGTGCTCCAAAAGACGTCGCTTCAAGACGGCACTGGAAATGAGGGGTGTCACCGCGTTTCGAAGGGCGTGGCACCGACAGTCGAGAGGGTTAAAAAATCAAGGGGGTTAAAAAATTAGGGCGATTATTGGACCAATGCACTTTGACGCTCGTCACAAGCTCGCTTGTCCATAGTCGGAAAAGAAAACCGCGTGGACGCTAATCCCGCGACTCCGGTGTAATCTTTAGCGTGATCGTTTTGCCGCCGCGATACACCTTCATTTCGACCTCTTCGCCAATCTTCAACGCTTCAATCGCGTACGTGTAATCGTTGATGTCCTCAACCGTCCTGCCGGCCAATTCAACGACAATGTCGCCGCCCTGCACGCCCGCCTTGTCGGCAGGACCGTTCTTGCGAACCCCGCTCAGCTTTTGACCGGGCACCTTGCCGCCGACGTAATCGGGAATCGTCCCCAAAGAGGCGCGTAGATTCACGCGCGGCGTTTCCTTGTCGTCTTCGGCTCCTTCGTTCAATTCGAACACGGGCGGTTCGCGATCGACCAGCCAGCCGCGTACGATCAGACCGCCGAGTCGCGAGATGTCCGCCATTGATTCGTAGTTCAACTTTTCGGCGGTGTCACGCGGCGTGTGGTAATCCTCGTGAGCACCGGTGAAGAACGACAGGATCGGCACATCACGAGCCACAAAGGCCGACGCGTCGGTGGGCAATCCGGTGCTGGTCTTATCCAGCGTCAGTGGTAGGCCCACCGGCACATTTCGCCGCGGCACCATCGCTTCAAAGTCGGGTGAAGATCCAATGCCCTGGATGATCAGGCTTTCGTCCATCCGCCCGACCATGTCCAGATTCAGATACGCCGCGATGGCTTCGCCCAGGGGTGCCGCTTGGACGTCGACACCGTGTGCCGCCGCGATGCGAGCGGTTTCCGTATCCAGCGGTGTCAGCGGTGCGTCCGGATAAAGCTGGGCAAACTGCTTCACGTAAGCCTGCGAGCCGAACAGACCCAATTCTTCGCCACTCCAGGCCGCCACCACCAGATCCCGTTTCATCGAAAGTTGACCCTTGCGACGAAGATTAGCCAGGTTCTGTGCGATTTCCAACATCGCGGCAACACCCGAGGCGTTGTCGTCGGCGCCGACGTGAATTTGGTCGATCTCGTCCTCGGTGGCCAATGAATTTCCGGCGCCGCCGCGTCCCAGGTGATCGATGTGGGCGCCCAGCATGACAAACGGCCACCGCACCGGCGTGTCCTTGTTTGCATCGGGATCGGCCGGCAGTCGAGCGATCACATTACGGCCGGTGCCGCGTCGTCGATCGATGGCAACGGAAACGCGAATCGACTCGGTTTCGTGCATCGTGCCCATCGCCAGTTCGCCGTTGTCCAGCGAACTTTGGACTTCCTTGAGTGAAACGTCGTCGCCAAGCAGTTTTTGGGCGACTTCATCGCTGATCGAAACCGCCGCCATGCTGATGCCCGCCGAGGTCGCCGAACGATCAAAGCGAATCAGCTTGTTGCGAACTTTGCTGGTCGGTCCCGAAACGAACAGGATTCCCTTGGCGCCCAAGTCGCGGGCGATGGCAGCCTTGCGGCGCGGCGATGCATAGCGGGCCATCCGCTGCCGCATCTCGGGTGTAATGTCCTGCGGCAAATCGCGGAAAACCATCACGTAGCGGTCGGTGACGTTTAGATGGATATAGCTGTCGTAGGGCGGAAGCTCGGGCTTGCCATCCGGACCGGCCTGGCTGCCGGGAACCTGCAAACCGTAACCGGCGAAAATCACTTCGTCGGATTCGAAGTCGCCGTCGCCCGAAAAGGACAGGGGCGTGAAGTCTTTGCCCAGTTCAAACGACTGGTCGCCAACGGTCAGCGAATTGCCGTCTTGAAGTTCCGACCCGGCAGGAAATTCAAACGAATCAAAGAATGTGCCGTTTTCGCCGGCCGGCACAAAGCCCAAGCTATCCAGGAAGGCGGCAACATACGCGGTGGCTCGTTTTTCGCCCGCCGTTCCCGTCAGCCGGCCGCCCAATTCCTTGCGCGTCAGATAATCCACATGGCGAAGCAAGTCCCGCGGCGAATAGTCCGACACGGTTCCCGCAAGGTTCTTTTTTGCAATCGCCAGGTCGACTTCGTTGAATGAATCCGCCGACGAATCGATTCCTGTCGATAAGGCCAACCCGGACTTCACCGGCTCCGGTGCATCAAGCTGGAGTGCCCGACGAGCCGCCGCGTGATCCCAATCCGCCAAATGAATTTGTGATTGGCCGTTGGCGGTCCGGTTGCTGGTCCAAGCCAGTCGATTGCCGTCGGGCAAAAACACGGGCAAGCCGTCGAAATTTTCGTTGTGGGTAACGCGGACGGGAGCGGCCGTTCCATCGGCGCGCTCCAAATACAGTTCAAAATTGCTAAAGCCGTGCACGTTTGTGGTGAAAATCAAATATTCACCGCTGGGATGAAAGTACGGTGCCCAGCTGACCTTATTCAACGAGGTCAGACGACGCACGTCGCTGCCGTCGCGATTCATTGTGTAGATTTCAGCGGCCAACCCGTTTTCGCTAAAACGTCGCCAGCAGATTTTTTTCCCATCGGCAGAGAAGAACGGTCCGCCATCGTATCCTTCGACATCGGTCAATTGGCGAACGTTGGTACCGTCCGCGTTCATGATAAAGATGTCGCAAAAGTATTGCTTGTCGACCTTCAAGCGTTCCTTGAGTGCCGGCGGCAGCGATTCGTCGTAGCCGCTGCGATTGGATGTAAAAACAATCTCGCTGCCATCGGGACTGTAGGCGCCCTCGGCGTCGTAGCCTTCGGCGTGAGTCAGCCGTCTTCGATGACCGGATTCCAGGTCGTATTCGTAAATCTCATACGTCGAATCGTAATCCCAGGAATAGCGGGGCTTCTTGCCACTGCTGAGCAATTCGATGCGATCTTTTTGTTTTTGCAAGCGTTGCGGATCGTCTTCGGTCCCCGCATACATCACCCGTGTTCCATCGGGATGGATCCAGGCGCAAGTGGTCTTGCCGGTGCCACTGCTGATACGTTGCAGGTCACCGGTTTCGAATTCCATCAAGTAGATTTGGTAGAACGGGTTATCCGGTTCGCTTTCACTTTGGAAGACCATCCGCCGTGCATCGGCGGAAAAATAACCTTCGCCGCTTTTCCCGCCGAAGGTGATTTGCCGCGTGTTGCGAAGAAACTGCCGTTCGTTTTCTGGATCGACGGTTTCGCTATCTGGATCGACGGTGTCGTCGGCCGCCACCGTGTCGTCGACAACATTCTTGGTGTCGTCGCCGTGCACAGTGGCCGACAACGTCACGCCGATGGCGAAATATCCAAACACCCACATCATGGTCGCCAGCATCCGGCGACCGCCGCCGAAACGAAGGTGTTCACGCGAGGAAGCGACACAGGATCCGGAGGGCCGAAATCGATTCAAGGCAAGCATGCGACTACGTTTGCCAAATTGGAGGAAAGAATCGCCATTGTCTGCGTGGTGGAACCGCAAGTTATTTTTGAAAGTAAACACGTTCAAATTGCAGCAGATCGCCCAGACTGCCATCGCCGCCGTCGCCGACTTCGAACCGGATCCGGCGTGCGTTCTGGAGCGTCATTTCGAAACCTTTGCTTCGCGAATCGTCAAAAATTTCTTCCCAAACGACCTTTCCATCGACCACGATCCGCGCGGCGGTTTTGCCCGCGGCCGCCACTTTGTCGGCACGTCGAACGCGACCCATCAACGATTCAATTCGATCGGGCACGCGGTATTCGATCATCGACCCGGCAGCCATAACCAGACCGGCGGGGACGGCTGAACTCGGGCGCAGTTGATTGTCGCCACCTAATTGCAGTCCGAACGGAGATCGCGTTTGCTCGCGCACCGGCTGCAGCGAGGTCAACGCGGTGCGGGACCCGCCCAGGATGATTCGCTTGATCAAAGATTCGGGCAACGTATGTTCGATTCCGCCAAAGGACAATTTCCAGTCGGATCCGCTGCGGCGTATCGATTCCACTTTCCAAACGCCGCCATAAATGTCATCGACCTGAATTTCAAATGCCTCGCGGTCGGCCTGCGAGCTTCCAAAAATGACGCCTTCGAGACGTTGCATCGGAGCTTTGACCGATTGTCCATCGATTGAAAAGCCGAGCGTTTCATCGGCGATGGATTCCACGACACCTTCGGCGATGTCCAGTTTGTTTTCGCCCCGCCGGATCACGATACGATCCGACGCCGCGTTTTCGCCAAGGTAGCCCAGCCAAGTTGGATCGGTGACCGCAAGCGGCGGTCGAAACCGGATGGCGCGGATTCGATTCGCCGGAATGATCAAATTGGTTTGCCGACGCCGCTCGATGGTGACACCCTTGCCGTCGAAATCGACGCGTTTGGCGGGCAGTTCCGATCCGCCCCGCAAGCTGACCCGGAACCGGCTTGCACTGCGCGGATCGTGCTCCGGAAACCGAACTTGGATGACGTCCTTGATCGGAATCCTTTGCCCGGCGACGGTCCAGGATTCCCCGGTGACTTCCCCCAAATCGCCTTGGACCAACGATCCATCGCCACGCTCGAGCGACACGACGGAGGTCCCAAGCAGCAGTGCCAACAAAAAACTAAGCATCATCGATCACAAAGTCGAACTTGAAGCGAGCACCCAACAAACCGTTGGCGACGCTGCAGTTTAGCGACCTGCCGAGTGGCTTGGCGATCCGTCGGCGGGCGATTGACGCAGCGAATACTGCGACATCACTTGCGGGTTGTCCAGCAGCACATCGACGACGTCGGCGGCCCATTGTTGCCCGCGGCCCCGTTTGAAAATTTCAATCACTTTCTCGATCGGCATACCGGTTCGATAGGGTCGGTCGCTGGTCATCGCGTCAAACGCGTCGGCAACGGCCAAGACTTGCGCGTCGCGTGGGATGCGGTTGCCGGCCAAACCATCGGGATATCCACTGCCGTCCACCGATTCATGATGATGACGAACCGCCGGCAAGATGTTTTGGAAGGGCCGCACGTCACGCAGGATTTCGTAGCCAAAGACGGGATGTCGTTTGATTTGCTCGAATTCATCATGGGTCAATCGACCCGGCTTTCGAAGCACCGCGTCTTCCACGCCGATTTTTCCGACATCATGCAATAGACCGGCACGATGGATTCGCTTCAAACCATCTTCGTCGTACCCCAAACGCTTGGCCAGTTCCACCGACAGATCCGCAACGCGGCTGCTGTGTCCACAGGTGTAGGCATCTTTGGCATCCAATGCGGACACCAATGATTTGATCATGCCATCGAACATCATTTGCATCTGGTGAAACTGTCGCTGATTCACCAAATGAGCGGCCAAAAACATGCCCGTGCTTTGCATCAAGTCGGCTTCGACGGTGCCGAATTCGCGGGCACCTAAATCCCGTACCGCGATCATCCGCCCCAGCGTCCGCCCGCTCCGCTGCAGGCTGATGGCGACCATCCGATAGGCGTGGCGACCATCGGCGTTCGCGGCATTGCGAAGACTCGGCAACGGCGGCTGGTCCTGGGACGCCAAACGTTGTCGGGCATCGGCCAGATGCTCCGCGAACGCTTCGTCCGGATCCGCGATTCTGGGTACCTCTGGCCCGGCCTTGTAGACCAAGCGGCGATCAAAATCGACCTCAGTATCATCGTCCAATTCAATCAAGATGTACTGGGCGGAAATGCAGTGCATCAATTGATCCACCAGTGGCCGGCAACTGGTTTCCGCGTCGTGATCCAAACGCAGCGATTCAGTCAAGTTGTGGATCAGCGAGAGCTCTTCGAACTTCAGCGTCAGTGCCGCGGAAAGTTGTTCGATCGCTTCGCTGTCCTCCAGCCGCCGCTGGATCGCTTGGATCGAATCGAAAGATTCCGAATCGGCATCTCCGGCGAGCGGATCATCGGTCATGTCGGCGACGGTCTTCATTTGAAAACCGTACAACCTTGTCGGCCCGCCGCATCGACACGCCGAGAGAACACGTCGCCGCATGATGAGAAAAACCGTCAGCTTTGCCGGTCGTGTGGATTCCCCGCTCCACGCGTATCATGTCCGCCAGCCGAGCCCTCCCCCAACGGACGGGCAAAAAGGTTCGCTCCAATTTTCAAACCAATCTTTCTTTAAAGTCTGCCATGATTCACCGAATCGAACACGACTCGATGGGCGAGGTTCAAGTCCCCGCCAACGCCTACTACGGAGCCCAAACGCAGCGGGCCGTCGAGAATTTTCCCATCAGCGGAACCACTTTGCCGGCCGCGATGATTTCGGCGATGGGTTGGGTCAAATACGCTTGCGGAGTCGCCAACCGCGATCTGGGCAAGCTGACCGGTAGCGGAAAAAATCCGCTGGATGATTCCCAGGTCGACGCCATGCTGGCCGCCGCCCGCGAGGTTGCCCAGCAACAGTGGACGCCGGAATTTCCCATCGACGTGTATCAAACCGGCAGCGGCACCAGCAGCAACATGAACGTCAACGAAGTCATCGCCAATCGTGCAATCGAACTTCATGGCGGCGATCGGAAGCACGAAAGCAAACCGATCCACCCCAACGATCACGTCAACATGGGCCAATCCACCAACGATACGTTTCCCACCGCGATTCACGTCGCCGCGGCGATCGGAATCACCCAGCGGCTGGTCCCCGCGCTGACCCGGATGCGCGATGCCCTGCATGCCAAGGCCGACCAATGGGACAAAGTGCTGAAGATCGGACGCACCCACCTGATGGATGCCACGCCGATGCGATTGGGGCAAGAATTTGGTGGTTTCGCACGACAACTGGAACGCTGCGTCGAAATCGCCAATCGTTCACGCGACGCGGTTTTGGAATTGCCCGTCGGCGGCACGGCCGTCGGCAGTGGCATCAACACGCACCCCGAATTTGGCGATCGGGTGGCCGCCGTGTTGGCCGATCAACTTTCGATTCCGTTTGTCGAAGCGAGCAATCATTTCGAGGCCAACGCGGTACGTGACGGTGTCGTCGATTGCCACGGCGGGCTCAAGTCGATCGCCCAAACGCTGTTCTCGGTTGCCAACAACATTCGCTTTTTGGGAAGCGGACCGCGCTGCGGATACTACGAAGTCAGCTTGCCGACACGTCAGCCGGGATCGTCGATCATGCCGGGCAAGGTCAATCCGGTGCTGTGCGAATCTCTGATGCAATTGAGCGCACGTGTCATCGGCAACGACGGCTGCGTCACGATGGCGGGAGCCGCCGGCGGAAACTTTCAATTGAACATCATGATGCCGGTGATGGCCGATGTGTTGATGCAATCGATCGACCTGTTGGCGGCCGGAGCATCCGCGATGGTCGAATTTTGTATCCAGGACATGCAGGCCAACGAAGAGATCTGCAAGGCGGCGATCGAGCAGAGTTTGTCGATGTGCACCAGCCTGAATCCGTTGATCGGCTATGAAGCCGCAGCCAAACTTGCCAAAGAGGCGTTTGCCAGCGGAAAGACCATTCGCGAATTGTGTGTCGAAAAAGGCGATATCGATCCGGTGGCGCTCCAAGACGCGCTCGATCCTTGGAAGATGACCGAGCCGCAGGCTTAGGCCTGCACCAACATCGCCTGCTTCAAGCGAATCATCTCGACCAGTGCCTCGGCGGCTTCGTGCCCCTTGTTGCCCACACTGCCGCCGCTCCGCTGAATTGCCTGTTCGACGGTATTGCAGGTCAACAGTCCGAAGCCCAGCGGCAAGTCATATTCCAATGACAACGCCATCAACGAATCGCTGACCACGCGGTTGATGTGTTGATCGTGCGTCGTTTCGCCGCGAATGACACAGCCCAGCGTCACGACGCCAACGACACGGGCGCTCCGCATCCACCAATCGGTCGCCGAGCACAATTCCCAGGCACCGGGGACCCGCGTCACCAAAATCCGCTGTGGATCCAAGCCGGATTCGCGAAGCGTCGCGATGGCGGCCTCCAACATCGAATCGCAAATGCTCGCGTTGTAGCGGCTGGCCACGACCGCGACCGAACCATCGATCGGCGTTGGGGATAGTCCATCAAAGGTCTTCATCTTCGTCCTGGATGCTTAACAGAAAGTCGGTATTGTTCTGGGTCTTTTTCAAACGTTTGATCAATTCGCCCATCGCATCGGCGGGCGAAAGTTCCGCCAATTGCCGCCGCAGCATCGACACGCGACGGAATTCGTCGGGTTGGAACAACGCTTCTTCGCGTCGAGTGCCGCTGCGGCTGATGTCGATCGCGGGCCATACTCGGCGTTGCACCAGAGATTGGTCGAGCACGATTTCCAGATTTCCGGTGCCTTTGAATTCTTCAAAAATGATGTCATCCATTCGGCTGCCCGTGTCAACGAGCGCCGTTGCCAAGATGGTTAGCGAACCGCCCTCTTCGACCTTGCGTGCCGAGCCAAAAAGCGATTTGGGTTTTTGCATCGCACCGGCATCCAATCCGCCGGAGAGCAATTTTCCGGTCGTTTCACCGTCGCTGTTGTGGGCGCGGGCCAAGCGGGTGATGGAATCCAAAAAGATGACCACGTCAATGCCCGTTTCGACCATGCGTTTGGCCTTTTCGATGACCATCTGTGCGACCTGAATATGCCGCGAAGCCGGTTCGTCAAAGGTGCTGCTGATCACCTCACAACCGGGCGCCCGGACCTCGCGTTCCATGTCCGTGACCTCTTCGGGCCGTTCGTCCACCAGCAGGATGAACAAGTAGGAATCGGGATAATTCGTGAGCACCGCGTGCGCCATTTGCTGCATCAAAACGGTCTTGCCGGCGCGGGGCGGCGAAACAATCAAGCCGCGTTGCCCAAAGCCGATCGGGCACATCAGGTCGACCACCCGCGAACTCATTTCGTCGGATTTGTGTTCCAGAATCAAACGCTCCCTCGGATGCAACGGCGTGAGTTCATCGAAGGCGGCGATGTTTTTGATTTTGCCCGGATCGCGACGATTGATCGCCTCGATCCGCAGCAACGCAAAGTAACGCTCGTTTTCCTTGGGCGGCCGAATTTGGCCCGCGATGTGGCTGCCCGTCCGTAAGCCGAAACGACGGATCTGACTGGGCGAAACGTAAATGTCATCCGGGCAGGACAGGTAGTGGTAATCGGGCGATCGCAAGAATCCGAACCCGTCGGGCAGAATCTCGAGCGTCCCTTCGCCATACATCAGCCCGTTGATCCGCATCCGCTCTTTCAGGATCGCGAAAATCAATTCCTGCTTGGGCAATTGACCCGCATCGGCGATTTCCGATTGCGTCGCCAAATCCAGCAATCGATCATCGCTGGCCGATTGCAAATCCGCGAGCGTTAGCGTCGGGGTCGCTTCCCGCTGGGTCGGAATCCCCACGCGGCGGCCCGACTTATTCGCCTCGCTGACGATTTCCTCCGGCAGCGACAGCGGGTCGCGTTCGGCGTCCAGCTGCCGCACGCGTCGATCGATTTCGGCGTCCGGGTGACGGGAGGAATCCGCACCCCGACCCGCGCGACCACGAGAATCGTGTCCGCGCGAATGACCACGGCCGCGCGATCCCTGATCACGCGGGCCCTGACGTGAATTGGACATGAAACGAAAAGAAGGAGGTGGGGAGGGGAAGAAAAGGGAGGAGGGGCGTGGCGGAGAAGAAAAGGTTCCACTGGAAAAAAAGCTCCGCCGACCCCCCATTATCACCGACACGCGACCGTTACCAACAGTGGTCATCTGGCGACATTTCCGAAATCTTTTTTCGCATTTGCAGCATCGCGCGGTCGATTTGTCGATGCAGGTGATGCAGATTGCCGCCGTTGTCGATGATCCGCGTGGCCAAAGATCGCTTGCGTGATATCGGAACCTGTCGCGCCGTCCGGCGTTGCCATTCGCCCTCGGGCCAGCCTCGATCGCGGGCACGCGACAGCAAAATGGCGTCGTCGGCCGTCACGCACCACACTTCGTCACAGGCATAAACCCAACCCGATTCAATCAACAACGGAACGTCCAGCACCCGTACGTGATGGACGCTCGCTTCCAGATCGCCTGAATCCAGATCGCTCGCTTCCAGATCACCTGAATCCAGATCGTTGGCGGTAAGTTTGCCCGCCGCATGCTCGCGCAGCGTTTGCAGCATCCGCTGCCGCACCCAGGGATGAACGATCTCGTTCAGGTCACCCAGCGCGTGCCGCGACGCGGCGGATTCGCCAAAAACTTGTTTCGCAAGTTCCGCACGATCGACTTGAGTTTGGGCCGGCAAAAAGATCGAGTCGCCAAAGCGTTCGCGAAGTGCTTGCAACACCTTGGGATCGGTAAAACTTTCGCGTGCCAAGGCGTCCGCATCGACACGCAAACAACCCAGCGATTCCAAGTAAGAAGCGACCGCCGATTTCCCAGCGGCAACATGCCCGGTGATCCCGATGGTCCACATCACTGTTAAACTTTTCCAGGTCGGCAACATTCGACCGACGCACACCCAGATCAAATGGAAACCTGGATCAACGTGGCCAGAAACGAACAGCTGATTCGTCAGCATAAACTGCTTCAGCTCTTGGAAGTTTCCCGCTTTGGCAGGACACTGGAAGAACTTCGTGGCGATCTGGTGCTGGACCTCGGGCTGACCACGCTTCACGAGCGAACGGTGCGGCGTGACATCGAGGCGTTGCAGGCAGCCGGTTTCGATATCCAGAACGAGGTCGTGCAGCGCGGCAAAGTGTTCAAGTTGGGCGGCAACCAAACCGGTGTGCACGAAATCGGCATTTCATCTTCGGAAATGATCGCGCTGGCGATCGGCCGCGAATTGCTGAACCCGCTGGCGGGAACGCAATATTGGCGGGGCATCGAAACGTTTTGGAACAAGCTGCAAG
Source organism: Planctomycetota bacterium (assembly GCA_039201055.1). Taxonomy (GTDB): domain Bacteria; phylum Planctomycetota; class Planctomycetia; order Pirellulales; family Pirellulaceae; genus Rubripirellula. Next base: position 10,818 of record JBCCRW010000181.1, read on the forward strand.
AGGCCGTGCCCGATGGCGTTTATGACCACTTCGCCCGGCACCGCGAAGCGTTGCATGTGTTTGGATCGCCGCACAAGTCGTACGAGCAACACGCGGGAATGCTCAAGACCGTCAAT
>JBCCRW010000182.1:0-10923 GCA_039201055.1 Planctomycetota bacterium
GATCGTCGAACTCGGTGACGCGTGATGGAGCCGATACGAAGCGACCTATTGAATGACTAAAGTGAAAATTCGAACCGTCGCCGAAATCGTCTTGAACGTCGAAGATCTCGTAGGTTCCGTGAGCTTTTATAAGCAGGCTCTTGGGCTGACCGTCCACAGCGAGGAGGCACATGAATTGCCCGGGCCAAACGCCACGGGTAAGCCGACGATCGTCTTCTTGACTCTGTTCGATGCGGAGACACCCTTGGCCCAGGATCGGCACCCACCGATGCTGGTGTTGATCGATTCGGTGCGACACGCTTTTGCGGGTAAACGCCTTGGCCGGGTGCAACGCGGCAGGACGGCCTTGAACCACTTTGCGTTGGAGATCGACGCGGACGATTTTAATGCCACCCGAACGCATCTCGAATCGCTTGGATTATCGCCGAGTATCGTTGAATTCGATCGATTGAATGCGCGAGGCATGTTTTTCAAGGACCCCGAGGGTAACACGATCGAACTGATTGCTCCGTTGGCGAACCGATGATTGTGGTGGGATGGTGTTCGCGAGTCGTTTGCGGTTGCCAGCGCATCGCCACGCGATCGGACGTTGCCGATTTTCCGGTTGTTGATAGCCCGCGATACGCCTCGGAGAGGCGTGGTACTTTGGGCGTGCTACTGTGGTTGGTGACAGAGCGCGATACGCCTCGGAGAGGCGTGCTACTTTGGGCGTGCTACTGTGGCGTGGGACTTTGGGCGTGGGACTTTGGGTGCGCTACTGTGGCTTGGGGCGCCTTTTGGCACTGGTTCGTTTGATTCGGTGCAGGTCCTCTTGGACAGTTAAGTGGCCCCAATCCAGGGCGCGATCTTGTTCGTAGTTTTTGCCAAGCTGAATTGCCAAGGCGGCCTTGGCCATTTCATAGCCCAAGTAGAAGGCGTGCCCGGCATCGACGTTGCGACTTTCCGGCAGTGCCAACAAGCGGTCAAACAAACGAAACGGATCGTCGTCACGAAGATCGACGTTGGCCGCCAGCAAGCGAATGGCATCGTCATCGACAAACAGACGATAGTTGGGATCGGTCAATTCGTTCGCTAACGAGTCGAGCAAGCTTTTTGGTGAATGCCGCAGTCGAGTGTCGCGAAGCACGACGAGGTCGCTCGATAAGTTCTTTGGTGGGACGCGATGGGTGACCGCGTGATGCACCAGACGCCGCGCGATATCGCATTCGGCGACACTGCTGCGGGCCCAGTTGATGACCTGTGTTGTTAACACGCTGCCAATGTTCCATTCGGCACATACGCCGAGCAACAAAAAGTTGATGCCCGCTGAATCGACATCGCTGAGTTCGGTCAGATTGCCAATGCCCATCATCATCGGCACCTCGGGATACGTTTGGCGAATGTGGTGGTATCGCACTAGGCTGTTCCCAAAGCCCGTTCCGATGGGTTCCAAAATTGGATCAACACGAATCCAAGTGCCCTGGTCGAGAAAAAAATCGACAGTTTTTTTCAAATTATTTTCGTCGTCGATTGGCTGTGGAATGACGACCACTTCGCACCCCAATTGATGCGCCCAATGACGTGTCTTCCACGTCGCGCTAAGCAACAAACTTGCACCCGCGTTGATGCCTTGTTCGGCTTCGCGGGTGTCGAACGAATCCAACGAAACGGGGATGCCCAAGGACACCACTTCGCGAACATAGTCGGCGATGTTCGCGCAGGGTTGACCGGGGCAGCAACCGATGTCGATACGATCGGCACCCTGCCCAATCAAGTCACCGGCGACGGACACGACTTGCTGGATGGACATGCGTGGCGCGTGATTGATTTCGGCGATGATTTCGATGTTTTGCTGGGATAAATCCGGCTTTTCGATCGTTTCACCAAACAGTTCGGGCAGGCGACGAAGGTCACGCGGACCGACGACCAGCCGCGGCTGAAGCGCGTCCCAAGCGGGATCATTGACGTTGCAATAACCCGGTACAACGACGTGCGTTGTCTTTGAATCGGGTTTCAAGTGTCGCATGATCCAGCGTGGCGTCATCAACGCCGCGACGGTGATCGGTAACACCGTGACTTCATATTCAAAGTCGTGTCGCGCGGCGATCGCGGCGACCGTTTCACGCACTGCCGCGGCGGCTAAGCGACCGGTGACGAAGACATAATGGGGCCTCGCGTCATCGGGGTGTTGCCGCACGTTGGTGGGTGAAGTCGTCGCCGTTGACACTTGACGTGTTTTGAATTCGGTCTAAAAAAATGTCGACGAGAGACTCGTGTTGAAACGCATTTCGCACAAGGCAGGGTGGCCGGCAGCGAATGCGGAACGACGTGGCCGGGGTCTCTCGTTTTTTTATGCGCCGCATGCTGGTTTACCGATTCAAGACGCGACGCGAAACCGATTCAAAATGCGTAGCGAATCACCAGACCGGCGGCGACCACACTCACCATGCTCATCAGCTTGATCAGGATATTCAAGCTGGGTCCCGAGGTGTCCTTGAAGGGATCACCGACGGTATCGCCCACGACGGCGGCTTTGTGGGGTTGGCCCCCCTTGCCGCCGTGATTGCCCGCTTCGATGTACTTCTTGGCGTTGTCCCAAGCCCCGCCGCTGTTGGCCATGAAGACGGCCAAGCAAAAGCCACTGGTCAAACATCCCGCCAGTAAACCGAGGACTCCGGCGACTCCGAACGAGAGACCGACGACGATGGGCAGAATCAGGCCCAGCAGCGAAGGCAGGATCATTTCTTTTTGTGCGGCCAACGTGCTGATCTTGACGGGGCCGGCGTAATCGGGCTTCACGGTGCCTTCCAAAATTCCCGGGTTGGCTTGAAACTGCCGCCGAACTTCCTGGACCATACCCTGGGCGGCTCGGCCGACCGATTTCATTGTTAAAGCACAAAACACGTTGGCCGCCATGGCACCAAGAAACAGGCCAATCAGCACACGCGGGTTCATCAACGAGGCATCGTAAAACGCCAAGAAATCATGCAATGTCGCTTTGGAACCCAGCTTTTCGCTGACATTGGGAAGCTGCATCAAGATTTGTGCCGCATCGCCGGTCGTGTCGACAATCAAACCCGGCGAGAACTCCACGCGTTGGCCAGCTTCGGTGGTCGCGGCGACTTCACGGCCCCAGCGTAGATAACCATCGCGAACGCTTTCGACATACGCCGCCAACAAAGCCAATGCGGTGAGCGCGGCCGAACCGATCGCAAAGCCCTTGCCCGTTGCCGCGGTGGTGTTACCAAGTGAATCGAGCGCGTCGGTACGTTCACGAACGTAATCTTCCAAACCCGCCATTTCGGCATTGCCACCGGCGTTGTCGGCGATGGGACCGTAGGCGTCAGTGGCCAAGGTGATTCCCAAGGTCGACAACATGCCGACCGCGGCGATACCCACGCCGTACAAACCCAACGCAAAAGTGTCGGAGGGATCCCCGGTGCCCGCGGCCGCCTTGAAGGCCGCGAACATGCCCAGGCACACGATCACGACCGGCATCCAGGTCGACAACATGCCATCGGCGACGCCACCAATGATGACCGTGGCCGGTCCCGTTTCGGCTTGCGCGGCCAAACGCTGGGTTGTTTTGTATTCGTCGCTGGTGACCCGTTCGGTCCACCATCCAATCGCCCAGCCGGACACGAGACCGATGACGACGGCCAATGAAATTCCCGGCAAGAAACCAAAGTAGATCGCCGATTCGATCTTGGGCATCACGATGATGCAAATCAGGATTGCCGCAACGGCGGTCAGCAGCGTCGATAGATTGATGCCGCGGTTCAGCGCCGCCAAAAGCGACTTGCCCGATAGATCGTCGCTGCTGGTACGCACGGCGTACATGCCAACGATCGACAGCAGAATGCCGACCGCGGCAATGGCAAGCGGCAGCATCATCGCGCGTAGCGAAGACGCGACGGGATCGACGCCTTCGCCCAATAACGACGGATTGGACACCGCCGCGACGCCCAAAGCGGACGCCGCCAAAATGCTGCCGCAATACGATTCATAAAGATCGGCTCCCATGCCTGCGACGTCACCCACATTGTCGCCCACGTTGTCAGCGATGGTGGCGGGGTTTCGGGGGGAATCTTCTTTCAAACTTTCTTCGACCTTACCCACCAAGTCCGCGCCGACGTCGGCCGCTTTGGTAAAGATGCCGCCACCGACGCGTGCGAACAAAGCTTGGGCGGATGCCCCCATACCAAAGGACAGCATCGCGACCGAGATTTCGGCGGGCGTTGATTCCTGGCCGCCGGCGATCGGGATGATCCAGTACAGCACCGCGAACCAAAAACAAATGAACAACATGCCCATCCCGACGACGATCAATCCCATCACGGCGCCGCTACGGAAGGCAATCTTTAGTCCACTGTCAAGCGATTCGCGGGCGGCGGCGGCGGTGCGGCTGCTGGCGGCCGTTGCGGTCTTCATTCCAAACCAGCCACACAGTCCACTAAAGATGCCGCCCATCAAAAATGCCCAGGGCGACAATGGGTGGACCAGATTGCCACCATAGGCGGCCACGGCAAGTAGCGAAGCGACGACGACAAACACCACCGCGACCCAGCGATTTTGTTGCCGCAGATAAGCGTCCGCCCCATCGCGAACACTTTGGGCAATCGATCGCATTTGATCGGTTCCCTCGTCAGCGACTTTCATTTCTGAGAAAAATCGCTTTGCCCAAAACAGGGCAATCAAAGCGGCTGCGGTGGCCGTGAACCAAACGGTGGGGACCATTACGGCAATCTCTTTCCAAAGACGAGTGGTTTCAAATGCGAAACAAGACGTTTCAGCTGGGAAAAGTGGGGTACCTTAGAACAAGCTTTAGTGGGTTCCAACACGCCGTTATCGCCGGATCGTGAAATTTTGCGTAATTTTTCGCGGGTTCCCCGTTCGGAAATTCGCTGACCGGATCGTTCGAGCACGCTGGGGTTTTGCGGCGGGCATGCGGGTTCGGTGTGGCATGCGGGTTCGGTGTGGCGAGCGGGCTCGGTGTGGCATGCGGGTTCGGTGTGGCGAGCGCTTGTGAGCATCCGGTCGCAGTCACGCGGAATCCGGTTGTAGGGTACGCCGGTGAGCAGATGATGGATGCGGCGGGATCTCTGGATGCCGCCCGGCGTTCTTGCACTTAAACTGGGAGTCGGCAGTGCGACGCTCTTGCCTCTTGCTGCTTGTCTTTTCCTCAGGTTCCCTTCACCCCAAGCTGCTGCCGTCGTGAACGTTCCCGGTTCCAAAGAACACGGTTCAAGCCAGCGCGGTTCGGGCGAACATGGTTCGAGCGAATTTGCATCGCCGGCGTCGGCACCGCTGGGGCCGGTGGATCCGCACCCTGGTGAGGACGCCGATACCGTGATCCGCCGCGGTGATCGTGGACAGGCAGCGCCGGCGGGCGACGATTCGCCACGACCCGGCGACACCACGGGACGCCGCAGTGGTAGCGGGAGCAATCGGCCGGCGGCACCGCCGCCTCCGTCGCAATCGCCCAGTGCGATCGCGGCGGTGTTGCTGGGGCATCGGCTGAATCAGTTTCGTCTTGATGAATTGATCGGCGGCGGCGGCATGGGTGCCGTCTTTCGCGCCCACGACGAACAGCTGGACCGTACCGTCGCGGTCAAAGTCGTTCCATTCGCGGCCGAGGATCCCGAGCGGGCGCGGCGCTTTAAAAACGAAGCGCAGACGGCCGCGCGCTTGGACCATCCACGCATCGCCAAGGTTTTCGAAGTCGGGACCGATGGCCGCTGGCACTTCATCGTTTTCGAATTTATCCGCGGCACCAATTTGCGCGATTTGGTGATCCGCGACGGAGTGCTGTCGATCGATGATGCCGTTTACTACACGATGCAGTTGGCCGACGCACTTTCGCATGTGGACCAACGTGGCATTACGCACCGGGATGTCAAACCCAGCAACGTCGTGTTGTCCGAAGGCCGCATCAAGCTGGTCGACATGGGATTGGCACGAAGCGAAAGTGTTGAAGTCCGTGATGACTTGACCGCCAGCGGCGTCACGTTGGGAACGTTCGACTACATCTCGCCCGAACAGGCCAAGGACCCACGTGACGCGGACCTTCGCAGCGATTTATATTCACTGGGTTGCACGCTTTACTTCTTGCTGATTGGCAAACCGCCCTATCCCGGCGGCACCATGTTGCAAAAGCTATTGGCCCACGGCAGTGGCCCGGTGCCCGACCCCCGCGAACTTCGTGCGGAAATTAGCGAAACGCTGTCGATGGTCATCCGCCGGATGCTTGCCAAAGATCCTGCCGATCGCTACCAAAACGCCGAGGCATTGATTGCGGACCTTCGGGATGTTGCAAGGCGGGATCAGCTTCGCCGCAGCCGATCGGCCGGACCGGTGGTCGAATCCTTTGGCGGTCGCATCCATGCCTCCTTGGAACGCTATGCACCGTGGACGCTGGGCATCACAGTGTTGCTGGGCGTGGCGGTGATCCTGAAATTCCAAGAAACAACGCGTCAGGATAGCTTCCGCATTCCCACCGAGGTCAAACGCCCCGCCGCGATTGAGGACGTGCTTCCCAGCGTTCGGCCGCGCACGATTCCTGCCCAAGGCGGTGGGTTACTTGGCGAATCGGTTTCACCTGGAAGTACCGCGTCGCTTGGCAATCCGGCGGGGCAAACAACACCGGGTACCGGCAGCCTTGCCGCTACAAATGGCTCCGGTGCAAGCAACGGTGATGCCGGGCCAAGTCTCGGCGGCTCGGATGGAAACAAAAGTCAAATCGCGGATCGCCCCATAGCCAATAACTTACGGGATGCGGGCGGAGGCTTGGATGCCGCGACCGGTGTCTTGACGGACGCCGATATCCTGCAACGCGGCGGCATGAATTCGAATGGGGATCGTCGTGCGAGTGAGTCCGTGCCGACAGCCGTTTCCGGTGGCGGCAAAGACTTCGAAGGCAGTCGTGATTTCGAAGGCGGTGGTGATTTCGAAGATGGCAGTGGTGTGATCGATCCGCTGATTGCCGAACTGGCGGGGTTGCGACCATCAACGGTGAATTCAAACGCAACCGGCGATGCAAATTTTTCCGAGGCATCCAAGCGCCCAATCGGCGACGCCAATGACCCACTCGGCGAGTCGGGAACGATGAACATCGAACGGGATCGTCTGGCCGTACCCAACAACGTAAGCGATTTGCCGTCGATCGATCCCGGCCGGGTGCCCAACGCGGTGTTGGTAAAAAATGTGTCACCTGCAGCGGGCGCCGCCACAATCGATTCCGAAGACCGATTGATTGCCGCTTCGCTGGAACAAGCGATTCGCTGGGCAAGAGCCCTGGGATTGCGAAAGGTGCTGCTGGGTGAAAGCTTGATTCGTAGTGGTCCGCTGCGAATCGAAATGGATGACTTGTCGATCCGTAGCATTGCCGGTGGCACCGTCGTGTTGATTGATGATTCGGTCACGCGTGGTGATGCCCCGGCCGAACAAATCGAAAATGGTGTCTTGCCGCGGAACCCGGATCGACGTGTCGCCGTCATCGACGCCAGTGTCGACCGGTTGGAATTTGAAGGTGTGAAATTCGTTTGGCGAATCCCCAAGTCGCATCGCGGCGCGACATCCTTGTTGCGATATTCCGGGAATCGATCGCTGAATTTGACCGGATGTGCGATCACGATCGACAACGCCACGATTCGTGACAACATTCATGCGATTGAATTAAATCGTCCCGGCGGCGAACGGCTGGGCGAAGTCGTTCTTCGCAACGTGGTCGTTCGTGGCGAAATGACCCTGCTTCATTTGCGACGCAGCGAGGCGTTTTCGTTTCGCTGGTTCAATGGTCTGCTGGCGATCAGCAATTCGATGATCGACGCCAACGGTGCCGAAAAGCCGCCTCAAGACGGCGATGAAATTCAGTTGGACCTGGAACGTGTGACCACCGATTGCCCCGGAGGCCTGATGCGGATGCGATTGTCGTCCATGGCGCCGGTGGGTATTCCCGTCACCCGGATGGCCCGAAGCTGTTTGTTTTTGATCCGTGATGCGGCACCGCAGTTTGAGTTTTTGGGCCTGGACGATCTGAGCGAACCGAGGCAGTGGTTGCTGATGCGGGGCAGCAACAACGGATACCGCATCGATCCGGGCCGCTTTGATCCGTTGATGCGTTTGGAGACCGGCGATGGGGCGCGGCAAACGCTTCGCTTTGACGAACTGGTCGACGGCAACGCCGATTGGATTGATGAAACCGGCTGGGTCGTGCAACCCAATTGGGCGGGCGGCGGCAGGCCGATTGGGCCAACAACTTCACGGCGAGTCGCCGACTATCGGCTGGAACAAACCGAGTTGGAGGTTGGTTTTGACGAACGAACGCTGCCGACGTTGACGGCCATTGAGTTTTCCGCCAACCCGATTCCAGGCGGTTCGGATGCCCTCGATGCCGGCTTTTAGTGGTGAAACGGACCGCAAATCTCGCTGGGCCGCGAAACCCCGAGTTTGACTTTTCGGCGGCCTTAGGCATTAATTAGAGGGCCGTCACGGTCCCGCCTTCCACCCTCGTCCGGAGAAACTTCATGAAGCGCCTGTTGGTATGCCTCACCCTAACCGCCCTGTGCATCGGCGGCCTGTCGATCAACCAAACCGCCGTTGCCACATCGGAATTCAACAAGGTCTGGAAAGAAAAGTTCCTGGACGATGACGCCAACGAAGACTTCAAGAAATTGGCCAAAAAGGCCAGCTGCAACGTGTGTCACATCTATCGCGAAAAGAAAAGCAAGCGGAACGATTACGGAGATGCGATCCACAAGTATTTGAAGAAGGAGGACTTCAAGCGAGACTACGTCAAGGCAAATTACGAGGAAGCGTCCAAGAAGATCATGGAAGGCTTCAAGAAGGCCGCCGAGGAAAAGGACAAGAACGGCGTCAAGTTCAGCGAGAAGCTAAAAAAGAATCAGCTTCCGGCCAGCAATGCGAACTTGAAAAAGTAGGCCGGTCGTCGGCACCGCCAAGAGGCGAGTTGTTTATTATTCGCCTCGCAATGGCGGGGTATCACTGACGCATTTCTTCATCCCGATCCCGAAATCTTCGCCGAACATCTGATGACGCTTCGTAAACGCTCGCTACGCATTGCCGCCACCCTTTTGATTGTTTTTTGCGGTTGGCTTTCCGTCGGGCAAATCGATGGGTTGATGCCTTCGGCTGTTGCGGATGCTGGCGAGACCGAAAGCGGTTTTGTTTCCATGTTCGATGGCAAATCACTTGCCGGCTGGAAAGTGTCCAAGGAGCACCCCGAGAGCTGGAAAGTCGTCGATGGAATGCTGATGTGCGACGGTCCACGCGCCCACCTGTTCTACGACGGAGATGGTGCGACGATGAAGAACTTTCACTTCTATTGCGACGTGAAAACCACCGCCGGATCCAACAGTGGGATTTACTTTCACACGCGATACCAACCGGTCGGTTGGCCAAAGTTTGGCTACGAGTGCCAGGTGAATGTCAGCCACCGCGATCCAAAAAAGACCAGCAGTTTGTACGCGGTCGAAAATGTGTCCGATCCCGGTGTCAAAGACGACGAATGGTACAAGCAGGAGATCATCGTCAAGGGCCGCAACATCATCCTGAAGGTCAACGGCAAGACCATGGTCGATTACACCGAACCGGAACGCAAAGACGCTTTTAGCAAGGATTTCGAACGCCGCCTGGGCGAAGGCACCATCGCGCTGCAAGCACACGATCCGGATAGCAAGGTTTACTTCAAAAACCTTCGGCTCAAGAAACTTGACTGAGCGTGGTACCGCTTGAATTTCCAGCGTCGGGACGGATCGCGGCGGTTGATTATGGAACCGCGCGTGTCGGGATCGCCGTCTGCGACCCGGACCGTATTTTGGCGTCGCCGCTAAGTGTATTATCGTCGGCGTCGTGGCCTAGCGAAGCCGATGGTTGGCGCGAAGCCGATGGTTGGGGCGACGACGTCGGTTCGCATACGCCGGAAACGAGCGTTTTGGAATCGGTGCGTCGATCGTTCAAACAGATTGCCGCGGAAGAACGCTTGTGCGGTTGGGTGGTCGGATTGCCGATCCACGCCGATGGCAATGAAAGTGCCAGCAGCAAACTCTCTCGCGCGTTCGCGCGGTGGTTGCAAAGCCAAACACAATTGCCGACGCGTCTGTTTGACGAGCGTTTCACAACCGTGGACGCTCAAAGCCGCATGCGTGGCAGCGGTTGGACGCTGAAGAAGCGAAAGAAAAGAGTGGACGCGATCGCCGCAACGGTATTGCTGGAAGCGTTCCTGGAGGCTAGCCGATATGGCGGCGAGCACGCGGGCACCGAAATCCATCTCGATGCCAATCCTGAGGAAAAAGTCTCGTCGCCGCCGAGTGACGACTCCCTGAAGTCCCTCGAAGATCGTCCGGAGAGCTAGGCCGCGATCGACTCGGTCAGTTGTTGAATCAGGTCGCTGAAACGACGCTCGGCTTCATCGCGACGCGAAATACGCTCCTTCAAATCCCACTGCGAGCGGATCTCCAGGACACGCTGAGCGATCTCATCATCACTCGGAAGCGTCTCGTTTTGAGACAAGGCTGCGGTCAAGTTTTCGTTGACTTCATAAGCGGTATTCAACATTTTTTCTTCCTGATTTCGGGTTCATCAGTAAACACGGGACAATCCGTTTGTCATCCGCGTTGGACGACAATCCTTGACAGAGCAAGGTTCGTGCCAAAGCGTTTCGCTTGGCACAAAAAAAGCATACGGAAGTGCCAAGCCCCGCGGTCATGAACCCTGCGACCGCTGTAATCGGTTGAAGCAAAGTAGCACGACTCTCCGAGTCGTTTTCTTGAAACCGGTGGTTCAGGTTTGCCCATTGTGGTGCGGTTTTCGTGTGTCCTCGGCTTGAGAGGGGGCGTGCTCAGGCAATCCGCATTTTGGCAAATGTGGTGTAGATAAGGCGGAAGTATGTGCTAAATATGGTAAGCGAAAAACCGCCTATATAAC
>JBCCRW010000183.1:0-10886 GCA_039201055.1 Planctomycetota bacterium
GCCGGCTTTGGCCGCGGCAACCGTCATCGGGCAATGCCAATGATCGGGGACCACCAACCACACCGCGTCGATGTCATCCCGAGCGATCACTTCACGCCAGTCCGCCGTCGCCGTACAGGCGGTGTAAGAGCCTTTGCCTCGATGCCGAGTGTAATGATCATTGACAAAATCTCGGGCGGGTTCACGACCATAAAAATGATCAACGTGTTTGTGGCCATAGCTACCTTGGTTGACATCGCACACCATCGCCACGTTTGCGAGGTCGGCAGCAAGTAATCGTTTCAGCAGGCCCATGCCTTGGTTTCCAACGCCAATGACGGCCACGTTTAAGCGATCATTGGCGGACCCCGCTGCGTGGGCAATCAAAGGCGAAAGCGACGCGATGGCCGAAGCATTCAATGCTTGGCGAAGCGTGTTTCGCCGATTCAATTTGGTCATCGAACAGGGAAACCTCAGCGGTCAAAAGTGCGGATTAGCCTGATTACTTTACCAGCTGACCGATGCGATGAACCATCGGAACGGCCGATCCATACGCAGCCGGGCTCGCAAAGACCTGAGTGAATGCCAATTCCCCAAGTTGCTTTGTTAAATTGATTCCTCAAGGCGGAATCGACGGCCTATTTCCAAGACGATCCAGATTCACAACATGATCGCGAACTGATGAAGAAACCAGAGCGAGAAAGCCAATTCGAAACCGCCGATCGAAATTTGCTCTTCGGTATCCTGGCTTGGCAAGCCGGCGTACTGACCGAAGCACAACTGCTTGCGGCAATGCAACAGTGGACCTTCTCGAAAGACCAGTCGTTGGGAAGCATCCTGGTTCGGCAAACCATTTTGACGCCGGTCCAACTTGACCAGTTGAATCAAATGGTCGGTGCTCATCTTCAGCTCCATGACGGACAAGCCGAGAACGCGCTCTCCAATTTCAGCTCGGTTCCGAATGTGACGGTCAGTCTTAAACAGCAGGTCGACGACTCGGCGATCCAGGCGAGTTTGCGTCATTTTGCGACCGATTGTGAACTTGAAACGGCTGTTTCGACAAACGTCGCAAATCGAACAACGACCATTGTCCGCGGTAAGTCATCGGATGATTCTCGATATCGAATTATCCGCCCACACGCTCGAGGAGGATTGGGCGAGGTCTTTGTGGCCTCGGACACCGAACTGAATCGGGAGGTCGCGATCAAAGAAATCCAACGTCGCTTTGCGGACCAAACCGAAAGCCGGGGTCGATTTATTTTGGAAGCGGAAGTCACCGGCGGACTGGAGCATCCAGGCATTGTTCCGGTTTACGGACTGGGTCAGTACGACGACGGTCGTCCGTATTATGCGATGCGATTTATAAAAGGCGACAGCTTGCAAGATGCGATCAAGACATTTCACCGTGGCGATCTGACCGACACGCAACGCAACCTCGAACTGCGCAAACTGCTGGGGAGATTCACCGATGTTTGTGAAGCGATTGGGTATGCTCATTCGCGCGGAGTGCTTCATCGCGATCTCAAGCCTGGCAATATCATGCTGGGAAAATATGGCGAGACACTGGTGGTCGATTGGGGCCTGGCCAAAGTTGCCGGAACCGACGATTCGACACGGGTCAGGGATGAAAAAACGCTGAACCCCAGTTCTGGCAGCAGCGTTCATCCAACCGTGTTTGGAAATGCCATGGGCACCCCGGCGTACATGCCGCCCGAGCAAGCCGCTGGCCGGCTGGATGCCTTTGGACCTGCCAGCGATGTCTATAGCCTTGGGGCGACGCTCTATCACTTGCTGACCGGCGTGCCGCCGTTTTCCAGGCAGGACGTTGATGCCTTGTTGAAGAAAGTCCAGCGGGGAGATTTCCGGCGGCCCAGGCAGGAAAATCCGTCGCTGAGTGCTTCTCTTGAAGCGATTTGCCTGAAGGCAATGTCACTGGAACCCGAAGATCGCTACGCGTCCCCGCAGGCGTTGGCATCGGACATTGAGCGATTTCTTGCCGACGAACCGGTAACCGCGATCGTCGAACCCGTTTCGGTGCGCATACGACGCTGGACGCGAAAGCACCAAACCTTGGTCTCCACCGTCGCGGCGACGGTTCTGATGGCCACGGCTGCGGCGGGACTCTTCTTCCGCGTGTCGCAAAAGCAAGCGTTTCGGGACAAACAGAATGCGGATCGAATCGCTGCACAGGCACAGGAGTCCGCAAAACGAGAACGCGACTTTGCAGCGGAGCAATCGCAGCTGCGGTTGGACGCGGACACCGCGCGCGATCGGGCCGAATTGGCTCTATCGGTCGTTCGGGAGCGAGAATCAGAGCTGCGCGAAAGCCTGGCACGAAATCTTCTTGCCCAAGGCGTCCGCGCTTCGCGGTCGGGTGATTATGTCAATGGGCTTTTGTCGCTCGCACAAGCTTCCAAAACGATTGGCGCCGGCAAGCCGCTTCAAAACAGTGCTTATCGATTGATTGACGGCTGGAACCAACACGATCTTTTGAATTTCTACCACCCGTCGATCACCTACGGGCAAGAACTGTATGGCCCCACGGCCGAGTTGAATCTTGATGGAACCCGTCTGGTAACCCGCTGCGTTCCGGGCTTCACCTTTATCTGGAACGCGACAGACGGATCGCTGGTCGCCGGTCCGATGAACACTCCGTACGGCTTCCGGCTGGATCCGTCGGGTCGATACGTGCTGACCTCCTTGGGCGATAGGAAATTCCGCTGCAACTTGCTCGCCGATGGCAAATTTTTGTGGGAGATATCGGCGGACACCACACTGGGAAACCTGGTTTTTTCAGCCGACGGCGAACGGGTTGCCGTGGCCGACATGAACCAGATTCATTTTCTTCGCATGCAAGATGGGCAGCCAACGGCGGCAGCGGCCAAAATCAAATCAAGAATCATGAAGCTTGCCTGCGACAAGGATCTTCAGCGTTTCGCCGTCACAGGGCTCGACCGGCAGATTCGATTTGGTAACGCTTCCACCGGCAAGTGGGTCGGAAAGCCGGTCCCTTACGAGGGCGTCATGTACGGCTTGGCATTTCTCGGAGATCGCTGTGTTGCCCGCGATCGTCAAGGCGTGCGGATTGTCTCGTCCGATGGGATGCCGCTTTCGTCACCGATTGCTGGCAATCCGCATTTTCCTTCTGATAAAGACCATCTACTTATAAGTTCACAAAATCGTTCGCAGTGGGTCGATGTGGAAGATGGCAAGATCATCGCGGAATACGACGATGCGTATGCCGCCAATCGCGCGGTGCTTCCGTGTGAGGTCTTCAGCCCCGATGGCTCTTGGTTCGTACTAACGAATTCCGACAACACAAAGATCTTTTTTGGGGCGGCAGATAGGCCAACCCAAGCGCTTGTGGCCCTTCCCATTCAAGGGTCGTTTTTGGGAGGAGCCTGGGACCCGACCGGCCAGTTTTTTCTGACAGTAACGACCGAAGAAGCTCCCGCCTCGGGGTCAAGACGCTCGCCGGAAGCCATCCAATCGACGATCTTAAGGACATGGGAGGCCGCATCGGGACAGCCGATTGGGCCGCCCATTTTTTTGAACGATGGGCTCCCCCGAGCGTTCTTGCTTGATGGTGGACGACGTCTCGTTGTCGGCACTTCCAACGGAACGATTCGCACCTGGGACACCAAGTTGGGCACCCCTGTTTCCACTCCCGTTCGATTGGGAAGCGAACTGGGGGCAATGCAAAATGCGTCGGATCACCAAACATTCATTTTGCAATGTCGCGATCGCACGGTCCGACTGCTGCGACTTGCGCTCGAATCCCCGACCCCTATCGAAACTCGCTTGGAGATGACGGCGGCGGCTGTGCACCCGGAAAGCGAGGTCCTCGCAACCGCGACCGAAGGAAGTTGGGCGGTGCAACTTCGTTCGGCGGTCGACGGACGACTAATTGGAAAACCGATGCAGCAGGGAGCACGGATCAACAGCATCGCCTTTAGCGAAACCGGACGCAGCGTAGCGACCGCTGGTGACGATCACTGTGCCTACGCTTGGGACGTGAAAACGCAAGAACGCATCGCGGGACCGCTTTGGCATCGCGGACGCGTCCTTTGCGTCGCATTTGGTGCGGGCGAAAACCGACTGGTGACCGGAACCGATTTGGGTGAAGTGGTTCTCTGGGATTGTCAAACGGGTCAACGGATCGCCGCGGCAAGTCATCTGGACTCGGTTGGATCGATTGCGATCGATCCGCAAGGCGGAAGGCTGCTAACCGGCAGCGAGGATGAAACCGCGCGTGTTTGGGACTTGAAATCCTTGGAGCCCTTATCCGCCCCGCTTCGACACGGTAATCCGGTCAATTGCGTTTGCTTTGACTCGGTGGGCAAGGGCTTTCTAACGGCAACGTCGAACATTCGTTTTTGGTCCGAGAATTTTCAGCCGTTCGGTGATCCGGTGCAACTTGGATCTCCCGTGACAGGGTTGTCGTTAAGCGATCGTGGCGACGAATTGCTTGCGGTCGCATCGGACAATCGGCTGAGTGTATGGGACCCTCTGTCGCGTCTTCCGCTTGGTCCGTCGCGACAAGAGGCTTATGCGGTACGTTCGATCGTAGCAATGCCACAGAATCAAGGTTTCGCATTGATTTGCAACGACGGACGACTTCGATCGTGGACCACCCCGATGGATATCCGCCCGGACGATAAAAGACTGCAGTTGTGGCTGAAGGTCCTGACCACGCTTGACATGGAACAAACCCATCGCGAACGACTTTCATTTGAACAATGGTTCGAAGCTCGTCAAGCATTGAACGCATTTCCAAGGCCGAAACAAAATCGGCGCGGACCGACAGAACTCCTTCAATTGACACCGGCGGTGGAATCCAAAGCGCTCAATCGGAACTGCGATCAAGTCCACATCAAACTACGCGCGATTGTCGCGGCGATGCACCGTTCGTCTCCAAGCCAAGAATTCCGCAAAATGCAGCTTCCCGCTTACGCAAATTTCGACGAAGACGGCAAACCTCTTCTTAGCTGGCGCGTACACTTGCTTCCAAAACTTGGACTCCATTCGCTCTACAAGAGGTTCAAACTGGATGAAGCATGGGACAGTGAAAACAATCTGCCACTGGTCAATGCCATCCCCGCAATCTATGTCCACCCATCGTCTCGAGTCAAAAACGAGGGCAAAACGTGTTTCGTGGTTCCTCGAGGCGAGGGCACGTGCTTCAACGAACCCGAGGGGCTGCCGTTTTTGAAAATACTGGACGGAACAAGCAACACCATCGCGGTCATCACGGTGGACGATAAGCACGCGGTACCGTGGACGCAGCCGGAAGATATTGAAGTCATGGAAAGCGACCCGCGGGCGGCGATGAGCGGCTGGATCCCCGGTCGCTGCCAAGCCGCATTGGTCGATGGATCGACACGAACGCTGCCCTGCGGAGTTCCTGACCGAATCTTTCCGCTGAATATCTTTCGCCGCTACTTCACGCATGCCGGAAGAATGCCGGTACCGGTCGATGCCATGCCATCACTCGAAGAGGCGATGGATGAAGTCTTGGAACAATCGTCAAGCCCGAATGACTGGAAACGGCTTGTCGCGGACGCGAAAGAGATGGTGTCGCGCAATCCGTCCAACCCAAAGTATCAAGACCTATTGGTAGAGTGCTACATTCGGTCGGGAACGTATGACAGGGCGAAAGAGATTCTCAAACGCCTGGAAATGGAGAACGCCGATCCACACGCGCATTGGTGGGCCTATCAACTGAGCATCGCTTCGCTCGCAACGGATGACTTCAAAAGTCACCAAGACACTTGCCGCCGGATGCTCAAGAAACTCGATGGCCAATCCGATCCTATGTGTCGGATTCTGACGGCATTCGCCGCCGCCGCGGTGCCGGAGACGCTCAGCGGGGATCAATATTCGACTCTTGCAAACAAGCTTCAATCCGTCGACAAACAGTCTTCGATGGCCGCGTTTCTGCGGGCTGGTCGCCATGAAGAGTCGCTTTCGATATTTCAGTCTATCTTGGAACTTGGTAACGCCGACTCCTTTTGCTGGACCATCGCCGCAATCAACTATGCCGCGCTTGGAGACCGCGAAAAAGCGATCGCGGCAAGAAATAACGCGATCGCTAACAAACGGCGTGGCGAGTCCGCATCGTCGTGGAGAAGTGACCAGGTTTACCAAACCTTGCAATTGGAACTGAAGCGGCGAATGGTTGACCTCGGTATCAGTCTCCATTAACCTCCCTCGAATAGCCAGCCAGATTGTCCGCTCGAATGATTCGAGGGGCGACGAAGCCTTCCGGCCAATCCAGCCAGCAAAAAATGTTCGCCAATTCGGCGAACTGAAGTGCTCTTTAGCTGGCGAAAATTCCGTGATGGGTTGCACTCGATCGTTGTTGGTCTTGGCTCTGGGCCTGAGTCAAACGCTGATCCCCTGCGCCGTGTCGGTGGCCGATGGACCGCCCAGCGGTACGCAGGTGGGATTGTTTCCTGTCGAGGTCATTGCGTGGGACGTCAGCCAGCCCCTCCCTTCGACAAGTAACGCGGCAACCTTTGTTTACGACGACGAGTTGTGGGTGTTCGGGGAGCTTCCAGCTGCATCCCTAAAACCCGGCGTGGAGGCGTCGAAGCCCGGCCGAAAGACGTCGAAGCCTGGCCGAAAGACTTCGAAGCTTGGCCAGACAGCGTGTAGCGCTGTGCGGCTTGACTTCGAAACGCGTCAGATCACGCCCACTGCAATGACCGAGGCAATGTCGATTCGACCGTGGGATCAAAGCCCCGCGACGATTGTGATTGAAGACGAGGACGAGCCTTTGATCTTCGTTCTCCCGGACGCGGAAGGCGATGCTCGTTCGCCAGTCCAACAGTGGATGATTCCCGCGAGCGTTCTGTGGGTCCGGCAGGATCGTTCCGACGAGCCGAATGCGACCGCATTGGCCTGCAACGCCTTGGGCTTCGCGATCGATCGCCAACGATCCGGCTTTCGATCGTTTCGCGGTTCCGATGGCATCTACTTGTTTGGTGGTCGCGTGCTTGAGCGGGACGGGCGGGTTCAGCAGGTCAGGCAGGCCAAGCAGCCCGATTCATTGCCCACCGACGTGTTGCGATTCGACCCCCAGGACAACGCTCCACGGTTCCGGGAATGTGGCATCAAATTGCCCCGTGGTCGGCATGGATTCGCACTCGCAGGATGCCAGCAACGCGTGTACTTGATCGGTGGTCAAATGGGAGGCGATGTTCCCGCGACCACAATGGACATGTTTGATTTTCAGCAGCAAAAGTGGACGCGGCTGCCCGCGCTCCCGCAGCCGGTCTACCAAGGCTCTGCCGCAAGCGTGGGCGATTTCATTTATTTTGCCGGCGGATATCGAATGGACGAGTCGGGGAAATCAACGCGTCCTTCGAAGGACTTATGGAGATTCGATCCGATCCATCAACGCTGGGATCGAGCCGCCAAAGAACTGCCGATCGGTGGCAAGGGATTGCATTTACACCGCGTCAACGATTGCTTACTTGGAGTGTCTTCGATGCCCGACGGGGCGACAAAAGTGCTGAAGATCGTCACGGACCAGATCCTCCGCAATTCCGGCCGTCGCAATTCCGGCCGTCGCAGCTCAGAGGCGTCCGCGTCCCGCCATCCCCATGGCGGATCAACGAACAACTAATGCATCACCCAAAGATGATTTCAGTTTGCCCGCAGCTAGCCTGTGAAAAATGTTCCTCGGATATGTAAAGTGTCCGCTAGAGAGGCAGCCAAACGCGGCTACTGCCCGACCAAGTTCTCTGTCCATTTCCCTAACCTGGAGTTCACCATGCCAAAACGATTGAAGTCGACGCCCTTTTACGCCACCATTTTTGCCCTCATTTGTTTGCAGGTCGGCAACACTGTCGGCGCGGCTGATGTGGAAAAGCCGCCGATCGAGGACTTGAAATGCTTCATCATGCCGAAGCGGAAGGTCGCCGGCAAGAAAGTGATGGATTACAAAAAAGGCAAGCTTTATCTCTGCTGCGGATCGTGCGTGAAACGCATGGGCCGAACGTTGGAAAAGTATGAGGCCAGAGCGAATCATCAGCTGGTTCAAACCAAACAGTATGTCCAAACCGCCTGTCCTCTGGGCGGCGGCGAAATTTCCGAATCATCGCCAACGCTGATGGTCGGTTGGAAAACCGGCGACGTGAAGATCAAGTTCGCCAGCGAGGAACACAAAAACAAAATCGCCGCGCTCGAACCGGAGGAAAGAATCGAAAAAGTCTTTGCCGCGAAGACTTTTGATAAGCACTTCGAACCCAAGAAAAAAGACGAGGAGAAGTGAGCTGATGCGATCGATTCCGTCGCGAAAACCGTGGGCCATCTTTTGCCGGCCAAGCTTGTTTATTGTTCTCGTTTCCATTTGTGGATCGATCTTTTGCGTCCCGCAACTTCGGTGTGACGCCGCCCAGTGGGAACCGCCACCGGTTCCGGCAAAGGAGCTGAAAGACGTTCGCTGCATTGTGGAAGCAAAACGCTCGGTTCAGGCAAAGTTTCACCTCCGTTTTCGCGACGGATGGGTCTATTTTTCAAGTGACAGCGCCTTGCAACGCTACAAGGCAAAGAAGAAGAAATACTCACCCGAGGCGAATCATCAGTTAGTCGCGACCGGGCAATACCGCCAGAGAGCCTGTCCGCTCAGCGGCGAGGCGATCGAGAAGGATTTTCCCACCGTATCGGTTGGTGATGTAAAGCTGCGGGTCCTTTGTTCGGACTGCGCGGCCGACCTCGGCAAGCGATCCCGTGAAGATCAAATTCGATACGTTTTTGATGCCGAAGGCTTTCAGTTCGGCGATTTCGTCGCCGTGAAGCGTCCCAAGAGTGAAACCAGCGGTAGGTAACGGACACCTTTTTCGTGGCCATTGCCTAGGGCTTCGCGTCCGGGTTCCTTGATAGGATTTCTTGGATCGTCTTTTGCTGACTTCGTTTGATCCAGTCATCCGTTTTTTCCTTCAGCAAGAATCCTAAGGGTTCGGCGGCGTTCGTGGGGATCGCATCGGAATGACGGTGCAGAACGTTGATTGCCAGCAGCCGAGCGTACTGGTTTTCGGACTGCGCGACGTCGACGAGAACTCCGATCGCTTCGCGCTCACCAAAGCGGTGTTGAAGCAGGGCTTCGGCGGCGGCGATGCGGCAGGAGGGAATTTCATCGGTCAATTGCTTTTGCAGCATTTGAAGCGATGCTTCATCCAACGACGATTGCGCCGTCAAACCAACCGCCCCCCAATACCGAACCGAGGCGTCGGAATCTTCACAGGCGGATCGCTGCAGCGATCGAACCGAAGTTCCTCGACCGACCGCGTCGGCCACCTCGATGATCCGCTCAAGTGGGTACACCGAAGGATCCTCCTGGATGATGTTCCGGAGCGGACGGTCATCGTCGTGATCCGTGAAGCGGGATGTCCAAGCCGATTCGGGCATGAATCCCAGGTCTTTGATCGCGATCATCCAGTCCCAAAGTTTCCGCCGCAATCGATTTTTGTGTGACGCGTAACGCGGATCGTCGACCAGGTTGACCAGTTCGTGCGGATCGTTTTTCAAATCAAATAACTGCTCACGCGGTCGCTGATGCGTCAAAAACTGGGCCGATGTGGGCGGCAGGCTGCCTTCGGCCGCCATCCGGTGCAACACTTGGTACGTGGGTTGCTTGGCCGGATACAAACGGGTTTGGGTGTGGAAGTACGGCAGGTGCGGCAAGAAGTTTCGGATGTACTTCCACCGCCCGTCGCTGACCCCGCGAATCAAGTCGTATCGTTCGTCCATCCGGTCGCGATACGTGTATTGGTGCGTCCGCGGCGGCCCCGCATCCGGCCCCAAAAACGCCACGCCCTGAAACTGCCGCGGAAGCTTGACGCCACACAGGCTTAGCAGCGTGGGGGCAAAGTCCACAAAGCTGACCTGCCGGTCCTCGGTCGATCCGGGTCCGCCCGGCG
Source organism: Planctomycetota bacterium (assembly GCA_039201055.1). Lineage (GTDB taxonomy): Bacteria > Planctomycetota > Planctomycetia > Pirellulales > Pirellulaceae > Rubripirellula. The sequence continues at coordinate 9,906 of JBCCRW010000183.1, forward strand.
CCAGGGCCCGCCACCGACGCGGGAAGCGGATGATTAACGGGACGCGCAGCGACGATTCGAAGCACCAACTTTTTGCCCGCGGCATCCCCATGCCGTGATCGGAAAAAAAGAAAACGATCGTGTCATCGGCAAGCCCGTCTTGCTGCAATTGATCCAAAATCGTTTGGACCTGTTTGTCGGCGTGGGAGATGTTGTCGTGATAGCGAGCCAGATCGCCGCGCACCTCCGGCGTGTCTGGATAGTACGGCGGGACCGTGACGCCAGCCGGATCATGACGGTGCGATGGCGGCAACGAGGCGACGCGGCGACGCCAATTATGTTCGCCGCGAAAATACAACTGCGAACTGTGCGTGTCGGTGATGTTGATGACGGTAAAAAAGGGTTGCCCTGCCGCCCGGCGACGCCATCCGGATTGCCGCCAATCCGGCGAATTGATGTCCCACGTTTCCGCCGGGGCGATCCAGTTGTAATCGGTCTTGGAGTGGTTGCTGCAGTAGTATCCGGCGCGGCGAAGAAATTCCGGATACGCCCGAATCGATTCCGGCAAACGCACCTGGCTGCGCATGTGCATCGCGCCTGTTGACGTCGGATACATCCCGGTGATCAGCGTCGCGCGGGCCACCGCGCACATTCCCGCATTGGACGACGCTCGCGTGTACCGAATGCCCTGGGCGGCCAATCGATCGATGTTGGGTGTCGCCGCGTCCGGGTCGCCATAGCAACCCAGGTTCGGACTGATGTCCTCCAACGTGATCCAAAGAACATTCGGTCGCATGGCTGGATCGCTTGCGGCCGCGTCGCCGCGGGCGACCGTCGCGGTCATCATCCATCCAACCAAAATCGCCGTGATCCAGGTCAGGACCAGTCGGGGTAAAAATTTAAGGTTAAAAGTTTTGGTAGCCCCCCGCCGGGCCGGTCCCCGGCGACAGTTACGTGCAAAAATTTTAGAGACCAAAAAAAGAGGCGGGGTGTATAAAAAAA
>JBCCRW010000184.1:0-10881 GCA_039201055.1 Planctomycetota bacterium
CACCGGTGCGTTGCATTGTTCGGCTTGGCGGATCATTCGCCGGGCGTTTTCGATCGCGACCATCAAATCGGCATCGCCGTGGACCAGCAGCGTCGGCGGATCGTCGCCGTCGAGATGTTCGATGGGGGACGCCAGCTTGTAGGTCGTCGGCAACCGTGCCGGCGAATCACCAAACCAATAGCTATACAGTTGGCTTGTCGGTGGGATGTCCAAAAAGTATGCCGGCGTGCCGCCACCCACCACGGCGGTGATGGCCGGCACCTTCATTTCTTGTTGTTGCCGGAACGACCACCCCGATGTCGCCTCAAATTGTTCTCCCTTTGAATTCGCCGATGTCGCGGTCAGCGTTGCCAAGTGGGCGCCCGCGGAATAACCCACCAGTCCGATACGGCTGGTATCAAATTGAAATCGTTTCGCGACGCGGGGCAACCAAGCCAGCGCGCGACGAACATCATCGACCTGTGCCGGATAGGGATGCTCGGGTGCATGCCGATAATTGATTGCCACGCACGCAAAGCCCTGTTTGGACAGCGGCACGCTCCAGTTGCCCATCGTCCATTTGTCGCCGCTGGACCACGCCCCGCCGTGGACAATCACCACCACGGGTGATTCGCCGCGATCGTTTTCAAGCAGCCCCCGTGTGGGCAGGCGAACGTCGCAAATCCATTCCGGCTGGGTGCCTTCGGCGTACCGCACGTCCTTGAAAAACGTGGGACCATCGGCATGGGCGATTCCGCCGCGTACGCCGAACCCAAATAGCAAGACCCAACAAACGAAGCGGGATCCCAGTGTCGACCGGATTGAAGGTCGCGGTATAGTGCAGCGGGAAAGGGCTGGTGAGAGGGTCATTCGGGCCGGAATTTGGAAACACGCGGGAGAAACAAGCCATGGGAGAAACAAGCCATGCACGATGAACTCAACACGGTCGCCGAAGCGGTCGAGGCGATTCGCCGTGGTGAAGTCGTGATTGTGATGGATGCCGAGGATCGTGAAAACGAAGGCGATTTCATTTGCGCCGCCGAGAAGGCGACGCCCGAGGTGGTGAACTTTATCCTGCGTGGAAGGGGACAGCTTTGTGTTTCGATTTTGCCCGAGGCGGCAAAGCGCTTGGAATTATCACCGGTGGTTTCCCAGAACGATGCGCCTTTGCGAACGGCGTTCTTGACCCCCATCGATTTGTCCACGTGCCGGACAGGCATCACAGCCGCCGAACGATCCGAAACGATTCGCAAAATGGCCCATCCGGACGCCAGCGCGGATGACTTCGTGCGCCCCGGGCACGTTTATCCTCTGCTGGCCAAGCAGGGCGGGGTGCTGCGTCGATCCGGGCACACCGAGGCGGCCGTAGATTTAGCGCGGATGGCGGGTCTGAAGCCGGCCGCGGCATTGTGCGAAATTCTGGACCCGGACGGCGGCCGGGAAACACGCGAGGGGCTGGTCACGCTCGCCCGCCAACACGGGCTGAAGATGATCACCATCGAACAGCTGATCGCGCACCGACGCACCAGCGAAAAATTGATCGCGCGAGAAGCAGAATCGAAGCTGCCGACAACCTACGGTGATTTCCAAATCATCGTGTACTCGGTGCGCTACGAGCCGCAGGAACCGGTCGCGTTGGTGTTTGGCGATCTGAGTGCGAAAGGACCGCCGCCGTTGGTACGCATGCACAGCAGCTGTTTCACCGGTGACCTGATCGCGTCGCTGCGTTGCGATTGCGGCGACCAATTGCACATGGCTCTGGACATGATTCGCAACGAGGGCCGCGGGGCGCTTGTGTATTTGCCACAGGAAGGCCGCGGGATTGGTCTGGCACAAAAAATCCGCGCCTATGCGTTGCAGGACAAAGGCTTGGACACGGTGGAAGCCAATCATGCACTGGGCTTCAAGGCCGACATGCGAGATTACGGCGTGGGCTTACAAGTACTCAAGGATTTGGGGTTGGCGGAAATACGCTTGTTGACCAACAACCCCAAAAAGACCGAAGCGTTTAACCTTCGTGGTTATGATGTGCGTGTGGTGGACCAGGTCCCCATTGTGCCTCCGGTCAATCCACACAACCAACGTTACTTGGAAACCAAACGCGCCAAGATGGGTCATCGCTTGCCGGAAATGGGAAGCGGTGAAAATGCCCGCGATGGGTGAACGAACAATCACGGAGTGGCGTGTCAGGTAGTGGACGAGGCGACGAGTCCCCCGAGCAAGCTCGAGCAAGGACTCCTGACGCAGTTTACTACGACAGAAATTGAGCAGACGTTGCCTTGCGTTTCGCCTCGGAGAGGCAGGGCTACTCTGCATGCGCGTTGTTGCCTTGCGTTTCGCCTCGGAGAGGCGAGCTACTTTTTTTCGCCTCGGAGAGGCAGGGCGACTTTGATGGCGTCCGCTAACGCTGGACGATGGCCCGGTCGCGACCGAGTGACTTTGCCTGAGCGACCATTTGTTGGGTTCGTTTTTCCAAATCCTCGGCGGTTTCACCGGCAATCCAACGTGCCGCACCGATCGACACCGTAATCGTTAACGGGTGCGATTGATTGGGAACCAGCGTGTAGCGGTTGGATGCAAAACGATTCCGCAATTCCTCGGCGATCTCAAGCACCTCGTCACGTTTGCGGTCTTCACACAAACAGGCGATTTCATCGGAGCCCAGGCGGGCCCAACGCAATTCCGGATACGCCTTGGTAATCTCTGACGCAACAAATTGTATCAATCGATCACCCGCCTCAAAACCAAATGCCTCGTTGGCCTGTTCAAGATGATCGATATCCAAAATCATCAAAAAGGTGGATTCCGCTTGGCTGGCCTGGACATCGCCGATCAACCAGTCGAAATACCGCCGGTTCCCCAATCCCGTGAGCGGGTCCTTCATCAGTTTTTCGTTGGATTCGTCGATCCGCGATTGCAGCGACTGCATGCGGTTGGCGGCGTGCGTCAATTGCGAGCCCAAGGTATCGAGCTGCTTTCGCATGTCCTCGTTTGTCGCTGTCAATAAATCGACGCACTCGCGAACCCGGTTTCGATCCGACGCCTGATCTAGATCGCGTTCAATCGAGCGGAGTGATTGTCCGAAGGAATTGCCCAGCGTTTTGTAGTCGCCGGCATACCGGGTGACATTCTCGATCTCCTTGCTGAACGACAGACCGATATCCGGAGAAACCGCCTGGTCGTCCTGGCAAAACTGCTGGTGCAAGTGTTCCAGCAGCGGGACATCGACACGACCCACGGTGTGCATGGCATGCCCGAGTTGTTGCTCGATCGCCGGAACGTCGCCGACAAAATAGCGGTACCACACCTCGTAGATATGCGGTGTCGGTGGTGTGGCAAACTTACCCACCATCCGCAACGCACTCTTGGCGATTTCAAACGGATCCTTGTCTCGGCTCATGCCCCAGAATTTCCCCCTAGGGCTGTTAGCGGCATCTCGCGTCCTGCTTCGCCGGTGCGAATCGCGGTGCGGCACCGAATGTGTTATCCCGAATGCTCAAAACTGATACATTCCATCACAAATCCAATTTTTTGTTTTTTGACGCCCCCAGAGCGGCCGGCAATCATGGCTGAACCCAACGATGATCACGTGATCCGATCGATGCGGCTGTACCGCGAATCCCTGGAAGAAACACGCGAAGTGTACGTCGACGCGGGCCAATTGATCCGCGGATCGTATGCCTGGTTGGGTGGCGACGATGATTCCGATGCGGCTTCGGTCGCGGCCCAGATGCGCGACCTGCACCAGGGTTTCGTGATGAAGGTGTTTGCGTCGGCGTTGCCGGGCGCCGATTCCCGATCGCTGCATCAACGACAGCTCGGCCGCGTCCTCTTGACCCACATTTGGGGCAAAAGCGTGCTCGGCAACGAGCTTCACGAGGCGGTGGCCTGGCTGATGGACACCGCCGGATCGCTCCAATGGCGAGATCTCGTGCGGCCGTTCGCGGAAATTCCCGCCATCCGCGATTCCTGGGGTGTGATTGAATCGTTGGCACTGCGACAAGCAAAATTGTTGGCCGCCGCCGATGGCAAAACCGATCTGCGTGACAACGACGCGATCGCCGGCCTGGCGGCGACCTTTGATCGCTTGCGCGGATCGGCACCCGAAAAACTGGCCGGATCCCAGGACACGCAAAACGCGCGGGACGCGATCGCCTGGTTGCGTGGCGAAGCCAAGCGGCTCCGCGAAGGCGTGGGCGTTACGGATTCCGGGCAGCCGGACGATTCCCAACAGCCGGACGATTCACAACGGCCAAACCAAGCCAAAACGCCAACGCCCGTCGCTGGGCCCGGCGGATCCGGTACGGCGACCAGACCGAGCCGGACGCCGGACCCCAAACTTGCCCAAGACGACCCGCGGACCCCGGAACAGCGGCTGGCCGACGCCCGCGCAAAGCTCGATCGCCTGGTCGGTCTGGAAGCCATCAAAGATCAAATCCAAACGCTGACCAACTTTCTCAAGATGGAACGCTTTCGCCAGCGGGAAGGGTTACCGACCACGCGGCCCAGTTTGCACATGGCGTTCGTCGGCAACCCCGGGACCGGCAAGACAACGGTCGCGCGCATCGTCGCGGAAATTTATGGTGCCCTGGGTGCCCTGGAAAAAGGACATCTTGTGGAAACCGATCGCAGCGGATTGGTCGCCGAATACGCCGGTCAAACCGGCCCCAAGACCAACGCGAAGATCGACGAAGCACTCGACGGCGTGCTGTTCATCGACGAAGCCTACACGATGATCGACGAAAGCGGCCAAGACCAATATGGTCGCGAAGCCATCCAAACGTTGCTCAAACGCATGGAGGACCAACGCGATCGCCTGGTCGTCATCCTGGCCGGATACCCGGTTGAAATGGGGCAGATGATTCGCAGCAATCCGGGCTTGAGCAGCCGCGTCGGGACGACGATGACCTTTGACGATTATCCGCCCAAAGCCCTGTGCGAAATCTTTGAATTGATTGCCGCCAAGGCCAAGTACACGCTGCCCAGCGAAAGCCGTCGGCGCTTGCTACGCGGCTTCACCTATTTGTACATCCATCGCGATCGGCATTTTGGCAACGGCCGTGGTTCACGCAACAGCTTTGAACGTAGCGTACGTCGTTTGGCCAACCGCTTGGCTGACCAAGCCGACATCACCCGCGAACTGTTGACGACACTGCGGGCCGAGGACATTGAAGTGGCCGGCATCCGCATGGAACACCTGGACTCGCTGGCATCCGAAACCGGTCATGTTCGCGCGGTGTGCCCCGAATGCGGACACGGCGAAGTGCTGGATGATGGCAAGTTGGGAACGCAAGTGCCCTGCGCAGCATGTGGAAACGCGTTTGTTGTCAATTGGGGCGAGCCGGTTGCGTCGCTGGCGGGCGAGACCCCCAATGCCGATTCGGTTCACGGTGGCGATTCGATTCCAGGTGACGATTCGGTTCACAGTGCCGATTCGACGAATTCGGAAATACAAACCGACGCTCGCACCGGAGACGATTCTTGAGTGCATTCGCGTTCTTTAAAAACTTCTTGCGGCAACCGGGCGCCGTCGGCGCGATCGCGCCCAGCAGTCCCGCTTTGGTGCGCGAGATGATGGCGGGTTTCGATTGGCCCCGCGTGCGCGCGGCCATCGAATACGGACCCGGCACCGGTGTGTTTACCGAGGGCATCACGCGTCAGCTGGCCGACGAGACGAAGTTTTTTGCCATCGAGCAATCCGCCGAAATGGCCACACTGACTCGCCAGCGTTGCCCCGACGTCACCGTCCATCATGACAGCGTTATCAATGTCGCCAGGCTGTGCGAACAACACGGCATCGAACATGTCGACGCGATCGTTTGCGGATTACCCTGGGCGGCGTTCAGCGATGGCCTGCAAGCGGAGATCATGGACGCGATGCTGCGTGTGCTGCCGCCGGGCGGCACGTTCGCCACCTTTGCATACTTGCAGGGAGTGCCGCTGCCGGCCGGACAACGTTTCGCAAAACGCCTGCACGCCAATTTTTCGCAGGTCAAGAAAAGCCGCGTTGTGTGGCGAAATTTGCCCCCCGCGTTCATCTATCGCTGCATTCGCTAACACATGACTGGGAACAAGTGTCATGGAAAAAAGGGGAAAACGTGTCAGTCATGATCACCTCTGAAATTCAAACCCAATCGAAGCCGGCGGTCGACATCCAGCCGCTGCGGATCGGCGACGTCGTCATCGACCCGCCGATCCTGCAGGCGCCGATGGCCGGCTTTACCAACGCCGCTTTTCGTCACATCGTGCGGTCCTTTGGCGGCGTCGGTTTGTTGGCCACCGAAATGGTCAACGCGCGGGGCTTTGTCTGGATGGACGAAAATGAGGCCGAGCATCCGGATCGCTTGTGGGGCGTCGCCGATGAAGCGCGGCCGCTGGCGGTTCAAATCTGGGACAACGATCCTGCCACCATGGCCAAGGTCGGGCGACGCCTGGTCGAAGAATATCGCGTCAGCATTGTGGACATCAATTTTGGATGCCCCGTCAAACAGGTGACCGAAAAGGCGCACAGCGGCAGTTATTTGCTGCGGACACCCGACCGGATGCACGAAATCATTTCACAATTGGTCAAGGTTTGTGCACCGACACCGGTGACGGCAAAAATTCGCTTGGGTTGCAGCCGGGATCACATCAATTGCAACCAAATCGCCAAAGTTGTCGAAGAGGCCGGCGCGGCCGCACTCACGGTGCACGGACGCACGGCCCAGGACATGTTTCGCGGAAATGCGGATTGGGACCGGATCGGCGAAATCAAGCATCACTTGCGAAACATTCCGTTGATCGGGAATGGCGATTTGGATTCCGCCGACAAGGTCGTTCACGCGCTGACCCATTACAACGTCGATGGCGTGATGATTGCGCGCGCTTGCCTGGGGCGTCCCTGGTTATTTGCCCAGGCGGCGGCGGCGCTACGCGGCCAAGCCGTGCCTTCGGAACCCTCGCTGGAACAACAACGCCAGGTGATGCTGGAGCATTACCGGTTGGTCGTCGATCGGTTCGGCGAAACCAAGGGCACGGTGCTGATGCGAAAATACGCGTGTTGCTATGCCCAGGGCAAACGTGGGGCAAGGCACTTCCGCACGCACGTCGCCAAAGTCGCCACGGCCGGTGAATTTTACGCGGTCGTCGACGAACATTTTCCACGCTCCGAAGCCGCTGCTTGAGCGACCGGTTTCGGGGTCCGCGGTGCGGTCTTCCGACGCTGGGTTCGTCAAATCAGGACGAAGCGCTAGAATGGTCGCGTTGCTTGCTCTATTCCAACACTCCCTTCTTCCACCATTCCTCTATTCCCCGGGCTAGGACCATGGATTACGCACCCATCATCGATCAACTGAACGAAATCCTGAAGCACGAGTGGACGGGCGTTGCCCAGTACGCTCAGAACAGCTTTATTTGCGAGGGCATCCTTCGCGAGGTGTACGCGGAAAAGTTTCTTGGCGATGCCAAAGAATCGTTCGACCATGCCCAAATGGTCGGTGACAAGATTGTTGCCCTGGGCGGCGTTCCGGTCGCGACACGCAACGAAATTCGTCAGTCGCGTGACATTCACGAAGTCTTACGGTTCAGCCTGGAATTCGAATCCAAGGCGGTCCAGATGTACAACAAGGCCATCGAGATGACCGACGGCGATCGGGCCCTGACGGTGTTCCTGGAGGACATCCTGAAGGATGAACAGGAAGGCGTCGACGAATACACCAAGTTGCTGCGTGATGTGCCCGATGCGGGCCGCATTTCGCAAACGTCCACGCAGCAAAAGCTGGCGTAGACTTCGCCAGAACGCGGAGCGTAGCCGATGTTCGCCAGAACGCGGACCCGTAGCCGATGTTCGCCAGAACGCGGACCCGTAGCCGACGTTCGCCAGAACGCGGACCCGTAGCCGATGTTCGCAAGAACGCGGACTAATGACTTCCGGCTTCTGGCGAAGTCCGGCTACTTGAAAATGGCTTTGCGGCGCAACACCAGCACTAGCTGGCGACCGGAAAACTCAAGATCGCTCGTTCTTCCGTGGCCGCTTCGGCGGCCGCCGGCAACGATTGTTCGACAATCGAGCGTTGCACGATTCGGGTCGACAACACCGCTCGCAGATCATTGATTTGCGAGGCCTCGATGGGAATTTGCGATTGGACGTACCAACCCAGTCCGGGCTGGTGTGATTCCTGACACAGGGTGATGTGCCGGTGCCCGCACAACGTGGTTTCCAATACCACGCGAAGCCGCTGCTGATCGCTGCACCCGGGGATGGTCAATAGCGTTTGGCTGGAATCCAAAATCGGGACTCGCGTCGAAGTGGGGTTACTGAGACTGATTCTCAGTTTAAGCGTTTTTCAGATCGCGTCAATATTTGTTGAAGGGATCACCGCTGGTTGGAAGGAAACCCAATTGACGCGAGGAAACCCGTGGGACCGTTTCATGGGTCCACCGCTAGCGTCGGCAGTTCGGGCGTTGGGCGTGGGATTCCATCCCAGAGTTCTTCGACCTCCTGGCCGCTGGTGACCCGGCGCAAGACCAAATACACGCCACCGGCGGCGGTCAACCAAACGATCGACGACACGGCCGCCGGAAGCAGCGCAAAGATGCGATAGACGCCAAGCAAATCCTCCTTGCCGACACCCAACGACTCGCTGGCGGCTGCCAGCCAAACGCCGACGTGGGCGGCCGCCCAGGAAATGGGCAACGACATCAGCCACAACAACAGGACGACGATGGCCAGCCCGCACAGGCTGGGCCAGCCCCGAAAAACGCACTCGTAGCCTCGCGAGAGGGCATCGAGCGGATCGGCACGGGGCTGATTGATCAGTGCCGCTAGCGCCATGGGGACCGCGACTAATGCGCCGCCGGCCAAAATGATCGCGGGCACCAACGGAAAAATTTTGATCAGGTCCCAAAGCTCACCAACGACCGGCCACGAGAAATGGATGCGGGCAAACACGGCGAACAGTAGCCACGACAAACCAGCACAAAGCGGCACCGTGGCGACCACGACCAGCGCCGCGGGCCACCGCGCCAGCACCTCTTTGCAAAGGTCCGGCAGCGAGCCAAGCGTCTGGCCCGCCGTTAAACGGGCGCCCTGGCGCAATCCAAACAGGGCCCAGGGAAGCAGCCCGGCCAAGTGCCACAACAGAAACACACCCGTCGCAACATTGGACAACGAAAGATATCGATACACACCCAGCCGATCGTTCCACCAAGCCAGTCCACCCCAGGCACTGCGGTGGATCGAATAGACCGGTTCGGCATCCAACCGGGAACGCCACCGCGTCTCGGCCGGGTCCTGCAAGACGATCATGTCGCCACGCGGGCTGACCCAAGCGACGTCTTGGTTGGCGTCTTTGCGGACGGATGTTTCCAAAGCCCAGCCGGCCAAGGTTCCATCGACGACCACCACCAGCAAGGCAAGAAACCACATCGATGGCGAAGCGATGGCCCGTAGCGTTCGCAGCAGCAACCACGCCGGCGACAGGTCGTCCCAATTCCGCCAGCGAAGTAGCATGGGTTGTTCCGGATTAGGGCCATGCGACACCGTCTTTTTGGCGGCCGAGTCTGGTTTGGGGGCCGAATCAGGTTTGGCGGCGTCAGGTGCGGCGGACAAGGACTCGCTCGGAATGATCTTGGGATCTTTATGGGAAACGTATCGATGACGAAAGACTCGGCCAAACCGACATCCGCACCTCCCGGCCAGCAGGCGGATCCGGTGGACGACAACGCGGCAATCGATCGCTGGCTGGTGCAACAAATTCGTGATGGCGACTCGGATGCTTGGCAGCGTTTGATCGACCGCTACGAGGGCCGTTTGCTGGCGTATGTCGACAGTCGACTCCGCAACCGCAGCACCGCCGAAGACATCGTTCAAGAGGCGTTCATCGGTTTTTTGATTTCGCTGCCAAATTACGATGGTTCACGGCCGTTGGAAGCGTACCTGTTTTCGATTTGTGGGTACAAGTTAACCGACCACTTGCGTCGCCAGGGCCGTCGCCCGGCAATTCAAATGCGAACTCGCGAAGGCAGCGACGCGGGGTCCATGCTGGAACCGTCGGTCGGCCGACCGGGCGCATCGACCATCGCTCGCAGCGGCGAACGGCGGCAAATCGAAGCCGAGGCACTTGGCCGAGCCATCGGCGAGCAAATCCAGCGTTGGCAAAGCGAGGGCAATTGGGCCAAGCTGCGAGTGTTGGAATCGATCTTCGTCGGCGGGCTGGGAAACAAAGAGGTGGCCGAGCAGACCAACCTGAGCCAACAGCAGGTGGCCAATTACAAAAGCGATTTTCAAATTCGCTTGCGGGCCGTGATCACACGAATGGGCCTGAACCAGGACGTCTTTCCCGAACTAGCCGAGCCCAGTTAGCCGAACACAGCTAGCCGAGCCCAGTTAGCCGAACTTGGCGATCTTTAGCTGCAACAGGCCGAACGACAGGGCGCCGCCGAGCAGGTTGCCCAAAAAGCCGCCGATGCCCGTTGCGGCACCAATGCCGCTAAAGACCACGCACATCACAAACGTCAACACGCCCCAAATCAGGGGCGAATCTTCTTGCGAATTGGCGTAGGTGGCGACCGCGACCACAAAGACAAGCGCCAATAGCATCAGGTTCTTTTCACTCTGTGGAACGATTAAAACGGTAGTGGGCGATATCCCCACTCGGCTCGTTTCTAATCCCACCCGCTGGCGCTGGCAAGCATCCCCACCATGATCGTGTCTCAATGCCCCGAATGTGACGAATCGGTCCTGGTGCCCGAGGTCGCGTTGAGTGACAACCCCGTTTATGCGTCCGCACAAGCGTTTTGCCCCTGGTGCCAAGCGTTTATCCCGCTGCCCAAATTGGCCCGCATTCCCGTGGTGCAAATCGTCGATTCCGAAGGGGCGCCGTTGCCGGTAACGACCCATGAGCACGCGGTCGTCGATCACGC
>JBCCRW010000185.1:0-10855 GCA_039201055.1 Planctomycetota bacterium
ATGGCATCACCCCGTTGATGTTGGTGTGCCAGCGAGGTGACGCGAAGATGCTCGATTGCCTGTTGGATCACAACGTCGATGTCAACGCCGTTGGACCCGGCAAGGTGACGCCGTTGATGGTTGCGGCCTTGGCCGGGGATGTCGGCATCGTTGACGCGTTGCTTGCAAGCGGCGCGGACGTAAACGCCAAGCAGCGGCAGGGACAAACGGCGTTGATGTGGGCCGCCGCCGCCGGGCACGCCGCCGTCGCGGAACGCATGCTTCGATCCGGCGGCGATGTTTCGATGACCACCGACCAGGGTTACACGGCATTGATGTTGGCGTCGCGTCAGGGCCACATTCAAGCGGCCATGACGCTGATCGATTTCGGTGCGGATGTTGACCAGGCGATCACGCCCAAGCGCCGGGGCGGTCGCTGGCCGCGAAAAGGTCTTTCGCCATTGATGTTGGCTGTCGAAAGCGCCCATTTCGAATTGGCCTTGCGCTTGATCGATCGCGGTGCCGACCCGAATGACCAACGCAGCGGACGATCGCCGCTGCATTCACTCGCCGCGGTTCGGCGTCCGCAAAGCGGCGACGACCCCAACGGGGACCCGCCACCCCGGGGATCCGGAAACGTCACCGCCGTCTCGTTTGTGCGTCAAATTGTGGCCCGCGGCGCGGATGTGAATCTGCGATTGTCTCGTGGTTCACGGCCCAAGGGAAAATTGAATCCGCGCGGCGCGACGCCGTTTCTGATGGCGGCCCAAACGGTGGATCTGCCGCTGATGGCGGCACTGATCGATTGCGGTGCCGACCCGCTGGCCGGCAACGCCGACGGCACCACACCGCTGATGGCGGCCGCCGGCATCGGCAATCATTTTGTCGGCGAACACCCGGGTACACCCGAGGAGGTGCGTCGGGCGATCGATTATCTGATCGAACTGGGTCACGACGTCAATGCGGTCGACAAAAATGGCGAAACGGCAATGCACGGTGCGGCCTATCGTTGCTTCCCGGACACCGTGCGTTGTCTGGTGGGTCATGGCGCCAAGGCGACCACGTGGAACCACGTCAACGAATATGGCTGGACCCCGTTGACGATTGCCAAGGGTTATCGTCCCGGCTCGTTCAAACCCGATCCCGCGACCATCGAAGCGATCCGTGAGGCCTTGGCGGGAATGCCCGACGCTCGCGAAAAAGATCCCAAGAAAGGTTGGAATGGGAGTCAGTAGCACGATGCTTGGAGCGGGATGGTGAAAACCAGAAAGGCGGTGCGGGATTTCGTTACCCGTCGACAGGGCACAGCGGGCGAAACGGTCGACCTGGAGGGGTTTCTGCCAGCGGCCTATGGATTCGTGAGCGGCGAAACGCTAGCCGCCGGTATCGTGACCGGAAACCGACGGGTAGCGCCTTGTCGCTCACCCTTGTACCGACGGCGCAGTTTCACTTTTTTGGTGCAACGTTGAGTTGCTTCGCGTCCGCCGGCCGTTCTGCGAAGCTAGCTGGCCGTTTCACCACGCCCACGGCTCCGCGTCCGCCCGCCAACCTCGAATCCACATCCTCCCGCACGTCGGCTGCGGTGTGGTTCCAAAATTTTGACAGCGTTTCTGGACTCAGTGGCTCGGCCGATCGGAACAAGCGAAAACCGATGATGCGCGCCGGGTCGGTGGTGTGCCACCAGGGACTTTGCGGGTAATTCGCGTCCTCGTCTTTCCATTCGTCGTCGTCGGATTCCAAACGCGACGCCGATCGGATCTCGGCAAGCTCGCTGTCCAAATGCCCGCCGCGTACGACGCACGATGTCGCGACGCGTGGCCATCGGTTGTCGGCAATCGGATCGATGGGCCGCTTGCGTTGGCTTGCCAAAGCTTGCCAACCAGCGTATCCGTCGCGGGTGTAGGCACTGGCCGTCCATTCGCCCACATGGCCGTGCATGTCAAATAGTCCAAAGGGATTCGGCTTCTTTTGGCCGCCTTGGTGAAGTCGAAACTCTTCGTCGTTTTGATCTGTCCAGGATTTGCCTCCAAAATTCCACGCATAGTCTCCATAGCCTTCGGCGGCATTGCCCCAACTGTAGGCACCCGTCGTACCGCCACGACACGCATATTCCCATTCCGCTTCGGTCGGCAGACGGTACGGGTCCCCCGTCACGATGCTTAACCATTTGGTGTACTGCATCGCCGCGTATTGGGTCATGGCGACCGCGGGTAAATGATCACCGAGTCCAAATTCGTGGATGGATGCGGGGTCATAGATGGCCGTCGGCGCGGTCACGACGTCCACCCGGTCGCGGTCCACCGTGCGGGCAAATTCCCGGCTCACCTCGCTCTTTTTAAAGCGCGTGTAAAGATCCTCGTAGTGCTGGTATTCACCCTGGGTCACCTCCAATCTGCCGACCCAAAGGGGTGAAACTTTGACTTGCACCTGAGGTCCTTCGTCGAACTTGCGCCCCAATTCCGTTTGGGGGCTACCGATCTTGAAGGTGCCACCGGGGATGGGAACCATGTCAAAGCTTTGGTCGGTGCCCGGGATACGTTGGCGATAGGGGACCATCCATCGATCGCCCACACGCACCGACGGACCGCTTTCGGGTTTTGTGTCCGACCACCCCGTGGCCAATAAAGGCCCATCGGGATGCAGCAGACACGCCGCGGAAAAGAAGAACCATAGCAACGGCGGGTGACGGGTTGGCATGCGCTGGAAGATTGCTCGACGATCCCTAACTTCCCGCGTTGGCGGGATCCTGCTTTGGCTTTTCCTTGGGCGTTGGCGGCAGCCGGCCGCCGTTATTCCTCGCCCGGATCAAATTGGCCTCCAAATCGTTGATCAATTTGGGTTGGATGAACTGGGTCAACAACTCACGAGTCTCTGAGAACAAGTTGTCGACTTTTTTTCGCTGCGAAGGGTTCTTGATCGTCGTGATGAAGTTCTTTTGTGCCTTGGCCAATTGATCGGCAAGCTCGCGACCAACGGGTTGTTTCCGCAGCGTTTCCATGAGCGCCATCGCCTTGTCCATTTCGCCACGCTCGAGTCGCAGGTTGATGCGTGCTTGGAACAGTGCCCGCACGGCAACCAGGTCGACGATGGAGCTTTGCACGCCGCGAATGTAGGCCTCCGCCTGCAACCGGTCGTCATCGCCGGTCAAGTCGGCGACATCGGTTTCGTGCAGACCCGGCACCAGCGGCAATCGCGCCAGCACGGCGCCGCCATTTTTGACGTACAGCAAGCGGAACGGGTTGTCGCCGGGGTCCACATTCAGTCGGCCGTCCCAGTCGGTGCGGCCGATGAACGTCCAATCGCCCGACTCCAAACCTTTTTCGTGGATTTCGTAGCCAATCAGCGGCGTATTCGGGTCGCCCTTGGCGTGCAAGCGAAGTTCGCTGCTGCGTCCCCGCGGACGCACCCGCAGCGCCATGCGGTAGGTTCGCGAATTGCGACGTCCGGAAAGTCCGCCGGCGCGGCCTGACCAATAATCGGCCTCGACCGTTGTTTGTTCGGCCCCTGTGACCACCAAGAACGACCAATCCAGCGGCCCGATCGCGAAGGGGACACCGCGACGATCGTCCTTGCGAATCATCGGTTCCAAGATGTCGTTTTCGCGAATCGCGGCGGGGGAATCGGGATCGACAATCAAGCCACCACCGCGAATGCGACCGCGGGCGGACTTGCGGCCCGCTTCATCGATCCGGACAACCGGCCGAAACGAATCGGTGATCGCCACGGTTGCCACGGCAACCTCGCGTAATGGGGATTCCGATTCGATGCTTCGCGGACTGCCCAGGTGTCGCATCAACACATCCATTTCCCGTACCAACACATGCGGCTGGCCCGAACGCCGGATCACACGGACAAAAAAGATCTTGTCAAACTGGTCAATGGTCGTCGCCATGGTCTGCACCGGAGCCTCGATCAAACGCCCTTTGGGATCGACGAGCGTTTCCGAGCGGGCGCGGGTGGTCAGCACGGCCTCGGCGGCGTCGCTTTCCCAGTATTCCTGGATTGTTTGGCCATCATCCAGCGGACGCCACTTGTCACGAAAAACTTCGGCCAACTCCGGTGCGTCGGCTTGTAGCTGGTCGCGAAAGGTCTTGATTTGCGTCGCCTGTCCACCCATGGCGACGATAAATTCGCCGACGTTTTTGGGCGTGCGAATGGAAACCGCCTTGGGGTGCGATTTGCGAATCATCCACACCGGGTCCGCGGCCACCAGCCGGTCGTAGCTTAAATTTTCCGCGTCGCGAATCATCAACGCCTTCGCGGCCGGCGGCATGTCGGCAATGGTGGTTCGCCAGAGTGCATCGAAGTCGCGGTCCAGGGATGCTTGCAGCGCATCGCTCATGCTGTCTGCGCTGACTTCGGGGTCGTCCGAGGCGATCCACACCAGCACGCGGTAGGGCTGGAAATCGAAGGGGATGTCTTCGAATTCGGGGAAAGCGAACGATTCAAGGCTCTCGGCCGCGCTTTGAAGCGCCTCGGCCACCGTCTCGGGTTTCGACGCCGACCTCGAACGGGCATCCTCATCGGCCGCTTGAAGGGAATTGGCCCACGAAGCGGCCACCGCGAGCACGATCATGATCACGAGTGCCGGGGTCGCGATGAAGCGACGAAAGGGTTGATGTAATCGAATCATCGTCCGATCCTCCAGCGATCCGCGTTTTGATACAGCGTCACGATATCCGTGCCCATGCCGGACAGGTCCTTGCGATAAGCGTACGATTCGACCATTTGCCACAGCGGCAGGATTGGCAATTCGTTGTGGGCGATGTGATGCAGGTCCATCAAGCGTTGGTGGACCTCTTTCCAATTGATGGCTTCCTCGAGTCGCCGGAGACCCAAGCCGATCATTTGGTTGTCGCTACCGGCAAGTCCTTCGGGGCCGATGATTCGGCGAGCATCCAGAACGGGTTCCCACACCGCCGCCGAAACGTAGACGATGTCACACAAATCGTCTTCTCGCTTTGGAAAACTGGTCCCCAGCGGCAGCGGAACCAAATTGACTTCCAAGTCCAACAATTCCCATTGGGTTTTGATCGCTTCGCACGCCGTTCGCGACAGGTTGTCTTGCGGAAAGCCCAAGCGAATGGGCGTCAGCTTTGGCGGATCTTCTTTTTTCTTCTCGGCCATTTCGGTCGCTTGGGCCTTGTCCAAGGCGATCAACACTTTCGCCAGCGGCGGTTCGTAACCGCGGGGTGCGATGCTGGGATCGTACGCGTATCCCAAGGGATCGTCTTGACCGAAACCGGCCGGGAAGGGACCGCTGAGCACTTGGCAGCCATCGAATGGATTCCCGCCCAGCAATTCGCCGTTCAGGATGTCTTCGCGATTGGTGCCATACACCAATGCCCGCCGGAAGGTCGCTCGGTTCAAGTACTCGTGGTCGCTGCACGGCACCAGCATGTGCACCGTCGGAAGTGGATAGCGTGCCACGCGAATGTTCTCGGCACGTTCCAGGCGGACCGCGTCGGCGGGAAACAATTGATCGCAGACATCAATTTCGCCCTGCAGCAGCAACGACACACCATCGCTGGCCGATTCCAATCGGCGTTCAACAATTTCACGCGGCTGGCTTTCGACACGCGGTTTGTTTCGCAGCACAAAACGCGATTCTTGGTCGTTTTGCACGTCCGCGCGATAATCCCCGGTGGGGCTGCCGGGTTCGTCGCCAAACCAACCGCCATCAACGGGAATTTGAAGCAGCGAGGTCGGCAGAACGTTGGGCCGCCGCAATTCAAAGGTGACCAGCTTGGGGTTTTCGATTGAAATGCCGCGTACGGCCGAGGCCCAGGGCGCGAAGTACGTTTCGGACGACATTCGCGCTCGATTGGCCATGATGTCGGCCAGGTAGACGGCCTGGATGCGGTCCAGCGGCGGAGCCAGTTCATCGGGGGTCAAAATCAATTCTAAGTTTTGACGATCCGCCGAAATGTCCAAATCCCCAAAAATAAAATCGTATTCCCCACCGGCCGGTCCGGGGCCCTGGATTTCAAACAGCGTCCGGTAAATCAATCGGCCGGCGCGACGCGCCGACCAGTTGTCGATGCGGATCGGATCAAAGACTCGCGCCGCTTGCAGGACACCGACGTTGACCAGGGGGTACTCGCGATCAATTTGTTGCACCAGAGATTTGCCGCCCGGCAGCGTGGGTTCCAGGGCGATCGCTTCGCGGGACAACTTGCGGGCCTGCCGATAATCCTTGGCCGCGAAAGCGGTTTCGGCGCTGGCCTTTTTGCGTTCGGCTTGGCGACGAAAAATATCACGCCATTTTTTTACCGCCGGCAGCGGGCTGTTTTGATAATCCTTTTCCAGCCGCGAAAGCAGTTGTTGGGCCTTTTCCATTTTGCGGCCGCGAAGCATCTCTTCCATCAATCGGTCCGAAGTGACCGACAACGCCCGCAGCACCTTTTGACGTTCCCACTCCGGTGCATAGCGGCGCAACTCCTCAAGCATCGCGAGCGCGTTGGCCGTCTCACCACGCTGGGCCCGCGTCGAAGCATCCTTGTAAAGGAAATCGATACGTAGCTGACGCAACCCGGGTTGGTTGGGATAATCGCGGATCAGGATCGACAGAAACGGCCAGGCACCGACAAAGTCACCCTTGGCGATCCGCTGTTTGGTTTCCCGAACCAAACGAACTTCCCAGAGGTCCAGAAATTCGATGTCCTTCCAGAAAACGGAATACCGTTTGCCCTCGTGCCCAAAGACCTCGATCACCAATTGCCCGTCGCGAGTGGCGGGAATTTGCCGGCCGGGGAAGGGCAGGGGATAGACCTTGACCCAGCCGCCACCGGATTCTTCTGTAAATAAAATCAGGTCGTGGGCGTCTTGTTGCAGGATTTCCAGACCCGCCGGATCGGGCTTTCCCTTTTCCGCATAATCGCGGACGTCCGCGTGCGCCGAAACGCCCAAGCATGCCCAGACGACCAGGACCAGGCACACACACGATACCGCGCGGATGGCGGGCGACGCGATCGTGCCGCCTGATGAGAAGTTCTTTGAGACGGAGCTCAGCATGTGGGTGTTTGCAAAACGAAGGACGATGGCAAAGAGGCGACGCCCCCTGCCGAAATAGACGGCGACGAATTCCATTCTAACCGCACACAAAAAAGGTTTCCCGCACCCAACGCAATGAAACCTCGCTTCGCCTGTGAAAACGGGTTCTTATTGACGGTTCCGCTCCCGGCTTTGACAATAGATCGCCCGCTGGCCCGGTTCACAGGATTTTGTCGGTATTATCGGTTCGTCTGTTTTACCAGTCCGTCGGCGCCGCGAGACCCTCCTGCATCCCCCATTCTCACCGCCACCGAGCGGTTCACGACTGCAATGAGCGAAATTGAAAACCAGGATCCCGAGGTCTATCGCGCGCTTCTGGCCGAAGAAGAACGCCAACGCGACGGCCTGGAATTAATCGCCAGTGAGAATTACACGTCGGCGGCGATTATGGAGGCCGCCGGCAGCGTGCTGACCAATAAGTACGCCGAAGGTTATCCCGGGCGGCGGTACTATGGCGGATGCCATCACGTCGATGACATCGAAACCTTGGCGATCGAACGGGCCAAAACATTGTTTGGTGCCCAAGCCGCCAATGTTCAACCGCACAGTGGTTCACAGGCCAATGCCGCCGTTTACTTGTCGGCCCTTGCGGTCGGCGATGTCGTGCTGGGGTTGGATTTGGCCCAGGGCGGGCACCTGACCCATGGCATGAAGCTGAACATGAGTGGCCGGCTGTATCAATTCCATCATTACGGCGTTGACCCGCAGACGCATCGGCTGGACTTTGACCAGATCGCCAAGTTGGCCCGCGAAGTCAAACCGAAAATGATCATCGCCGGTGCCAGTGCGTACCCGCGTGAAATTCCCCACGATCGATTCGCGGAAATTGCCGAAGACGTCGGTGCGAAATTGCATGTCGACATGGCTCACTACGCCGGCTTGGTGGCCGCGGGAATCCACAACAGCCCCGTTGATGTTGCCGACTACGTCACCACGACGACCCACAAAACGCTTCGCGGGCCTCGCAGCGGCTTGATTTTGTGTAAGTCCGAACACCTCAAGTTGATTAACCGCAATGTGTTTCCGGGAACACAGGGTGGGCCGTTGATGCACGTCATTGCCGGCAAGGCACTCTGTTTCGGCGAAGCCCTACGCGATGACTTCAAAGTTTATGCACAACAAGTTGTCGACAATGCCAAAACGCTTGCCGATTGTTTGATGGCCAAGGGTCTGACGCTGGTCAGCGGTGGCACCGACAATCACTTGATGCTGGTCGACGTGACCTCGCTGGGTCTGGGTGGAAAACAGGCCGAAGCGGTGCTGGATTCTTGTGGCATCACCGCCAACATGAACATGATTCCGTTCGACACGCGGTCGCCGATGGATCCCTCGGGCATCCGCTTGGGAACGCCCGCATTGACGACTCGCGGGATGGGCGTGGACGAAATGAAACAGGTCGGCGACTGGATTCATGCGTCGCTTTCGGCCCCCGATGATGTGGCGAAACAGGCCGGGATCCGCGAATCGGTACGGTCGCTGTGCAGCCAATTCCCGGTTCCGGCCGATCGCGTGGCCCAACCCGCCTAGGGCGGACCCGTTCGCGGGGGTTTGTTTGCTGACGCCCGCATGTTTGATCCTCGAAGTGCCACCCGACCTGGCGAGTGTGCCGGAAAATCCATGAGCCACAGAATTCTGATCGCCGACGATAACGAGGCCAATCGGGAATTGATCGAGGCTTACTTGATTAATGTCGATTGCGAGATCGAAACCTCGGTCGACGGCCAGGACACCTTGGACAAGGTCGAAGCGTTCAAGCCCGACCTCGTACTATTGGACGTGATGATGCCGCGGCTCAATGGCTTCGAGGTTTGCAAGCAGCTCAAGCAGAGCCCGGCGACGCAGCATGTGATGGTGTTGATGGTGACGGCGCTGGATGAACTGGGCGACATCGAACGCGCCGTTGCGGCGGGAACCGATGACTTTCTAAGCAAGCCGGTCAACAAGATCGCATTGACCAAACGCGTCGAGAACTTGCTGAAATTTAAGGGCACCACCGACGAACTGGAACGACTCCGCCGCTACATCGCCGAGATGGAAGCGAAGTGACTCAGGTGCACGGTTTGCCAGAGTAGCACGCCTCTCCGAGGCGTTTCTGTATCGACGCCTCGGAGAGGCGAGCTACTCTGTATCGGCGTGACTTTAACGATTGCCCACCAAGATTTGGCCGACCAGAACCCAGACGGCGGCAAACGCCAAGCCGAGGGCGGAGTGAAGCAGATCGGTATTCATCGGCGGGGGCCTGCAGAAGCGGGTGAATCGGCGTTTTTGGCCGATTCCCTGGCCCCGGATGGCGTCCCCAACGCTGTGTGCGCGGTGGACACTCCGTCCACTGGCTTCTATCGGCAATCCTCCGCGAGAAGATTTTCTATAACCCAGGAGCCGTCATAGAGCGCCCAGATGGTGCGGTCGAATCGGTGCCAGCCCTGAGGTGGCCTGGGTTTCCAGGGCCACGCCCGCTGGGCGTCGAGCACACAAAAACCGAACTTGCCGCTGGCTGGTTGATCCTGGTATCGCTGCGAGTATGAGCCGGACTCTCTTTTTTAGCGTTGGTGAACCCAGTGGTGATCAACACGCCGCGCGGCTGATCCCCGCGCTCCAGCGGCATTCACCCGACCTGCAACTACGCGGATTCGGCGGTCCCAAAATGCGGGCCGCCGGCTGCAGGCTGGACCTCGAACTGACCCAGCATGCCGTTGTCGGTTTGGTCGAAGTCCTGCCCAAATTGAGACAATTTTTTGGCTTTGCCGACCAGGCCGAAGCCCAATTTGCCGCCGGCAACGTCGACGCCGTGCTGCTGGTCGATTTCCCGGGTTTCAATTGGCATATTGCCAAACGAGCCAAGAAATTTGGCATCCCGGTTTACTACTACTGCCCACCGCAACTTTGGGCTTGGGGCGGTTGGCGGATCGGCAAATTGCGACGCACTGTCGATCACGTGCTGTGCGTGCTACCGATTGAAAAGGATTACTACGATCGCCACGGCGTGTCCTGCACGCTGGTCGGACATCCGTTCTTTGATGCCGTTGCGGAATCGAAATTGGACACCGCGACGATGCGGCAATTGGGTCACGATCGCCACTCGACCAAACGACAATCCAAAGTCTGTGCCGTGTTGCCGGGCTCTCGCGGTGGCGAAGTCGAAAAGAACTGGCCCGTGATGCTCAATTCCATGCGGCGACTTGCACCGGAGAATCCCGGCATCCGCTTTGTCGTCGCTTGCCATCGCGACCGCCTGGCGGTGCGGTGCCGCGAAGCGATGCGAGACACCGACACGAAGTTGCCAATTGAATTTTATGTCGGCCGGACCAGCGAAGTCATCGAAGCGGCTCGCTGTGCGATGATGGTCTCGGGCAGCGTGTCGCTGGAAATGATGGCCCGCCGAACGCCCGCCAGCGTGCTGTACCGGGTCAGTCGTTCGCTGCACATGATCGCGCGGCACATGGTCAAGCTGGACAGCATCACGCTGCCCAATTTACTCGCCGGTCGCCGTATCCTGCCCGAAATGGTGTCCGTCGGCGGGACCGAACCGGCCGTCGATTTCCTGTACCGATCGGTTTCGGCGATGCTTCGCGATGACTTTTATCATCGCCAACTGCTGTCCGAATTGGACACCCTGCGGATGACCCACGCGCGGCCCGGCGCTTCGGAAACAGCCGCCGATTGGCTGGCCGAACGTCTCGCCGATCCGGATGAAACCGCCCGGGAAACGTATCTGCCCCATGCCGGCGGCGGCCCGATCAAGACGTTCGCCGCGGAACCCAAGCCGCGACGCCGACGCGCCGCGTGATGACGATCCCCTTCAAGGGCGGTCGACAAAATAGAC
>JBCCRW010000186.1:0-10845 GCA_039201055.1 Planctomycetota bacterium
CAGCGTGGGTCCGTGTTCTGGCGAACAATGGCTACCCCAACTTTTGACGGGAACGAAGCACCGACAGCAGGCGGCGTCAAAGCAAACTTGAAAGTGAATCCAATGCAAGCGGTTCTTTGCTGGCAATCGGTTCACCATGAGTCCGCTGGATCAAGTGCCCCCAGTGCCGCGCGTCGACTTCAAAGCGTTCCAGCGGGCTGGGTCGCATATCCTGTTTGCCAAGCACGAATTGACTTTGATAGGCCGCCAGCGCTGCCGCCTTGCGGTCCCAGTGTTCGCTGATGTCGATAATCGCGCTGGGAACGATCGCCAAACGCAGGTGAATACAAAAATAGTTGTAAACCCGCTCGGGGTGGAAGCGATCGCCGGGCATGTCGGTTTTGGAAAGCTTGGCCCAAAAACGAGCCGCTTCGACAAGTTCCGTGGCGGCGACGTGGTCCGGATGAGCGTCCGACCAATAGGGCGCGAAGATCCAACGCGGTCGCAGCACGCGGAAATAGCTGGCGATCAATTCTCGCGACGCAAGCGTGTGTTCCAGCTTGCGGTTGGGCAGCCCGGCGTTGCCCCGCCAAGTCACCCGCATGGCCTTGCTGGCGACGATCGTTTCGGCGCGCCGCGTTGCCTCGCTGCCCATGGGAGTGGGTTCGCCGCTGGTCAAATCCAGGATGCCCACCCGCATCCCCGCATCGACCATTTTCGAAATCGTACCGCCCAGCCCCAATTCGGCGTCATCGGGATGGGGCGCCACGACTAAAAAATCGAGGGCTTCGCAGGCGGGCAAATCGGCCGGCGCGGCATCGTGAATCACGAATTCGGTGGTCATGGAATTAGCGTGGTTCCTTGGTGGCCAACGTCGAAGCCCGCTGCCCCGCTCGTCGTTGCTTACTTTGCGGCGTCACTTATTGACGTTCACCAAGCAAGCTGCCATGGCGTTTTTCGCTGCATTCCAAAACGCACGTTCGTTTGAATCGATTTCATGCGCGACGAGCTTGACGACTCGTGCTTGGAGACCTCGAAGACTGACCCCGAGGGATTCGTAGTGTGCTGCGGTGTCCTTAACACCTCGAGCGGCTCCAGCAATGAAGTATCCTGATTCCTCGGAATCGGGATACGCAGCACCCGACTGATTCACACACTCGGGATCGTCGTAGTCAATAGTAAAGTCAGCGCTTGGGTCCGACGCCGGAGCCAATTCTACAAACACGATGGCAAACGGTGCCGAACTGTTGGGGCCATCGCTGGCCCTTCCGCCACATCGAATCGGATTTGTAAGCGTTTGTTGTGCGTTCAATTCAATCATCTAAAGACTCCTCAGTCCCAAAAAGGCCAGAATTTCGGTGTCCGTGGAGCCAACTCATGGGCTCCCCGCAATCCTTCACGGTAGACATGAACCCACTCCCCATTCACACGTTGCCACGCACTTAGATCTTGGAAAGGCATTCCCTGTCCCATCATTGCACGTTCAGCAAGTTCGTGATCGGCAAGTTGTCTGAACCACATTTGTTGCCGAGCGTTTAATCGACCATTCTGAGCTTTGATCCATGCCTCCGCAATGTCGTCCTGGGCATCGAATCGTTTACGGATCACTTATCCTGCCCCGGCGTCAAACCGTTTATGCTTCCCGAAAAATAGATGCTTCTTCATAGTCGTAACCTCTTCGACCGAAAGACCTGTATTCCGTGCGACAGCATCAATGTCTGAGCGACGTAGTGCTCGGATCGCGTCGTACTGTAGTTCGGCAGGTGAAGAGATAGGATTGTCAGCATCCATTCCATTTACTGCCCTCCTTGCGGCTGCTGGACCCGGCGACGCCAGGACTTTGCCTGTGCGGCACGCCGACCGGCCGCGGCAATCTGTTGGGCGTCATCAATGACCAGAAAGTGCCCGTGATCGGCCGTCACAATCACGGCGGTTTGGTCCCAGGCGTTATTTTCTTCGATCCAGTCGGTCACCACGCGAAAGGCCGCATCACCGGACAGCACCGCGCCGATGCTGTTGTCCAAGTTGTTGGCGTGATTGGCCCAATCGACATCGCCGGCTTCGATCGCCAAATAAAAACCTTCGACGGAATTTTCCAGCACGGTCAGTGCCGCGCGGGTCATGTCAGCCAGCGTTGGATTTTCGGAAACGTCGGCGGGCGAATAACGCATCGCGCCGGCGGTATCAAAGGTCGGGTTGTATTGCCCATCGGCGGTTTGAAACGGCAGGTTGCCGCCCTTGGCACCAAAGAAGCCAAGCAACCGATGGTCGTCATCGGCGGCGGCCCGCGCGGCCTGTGCCAACGCAGTCGCGCCGCTGGCGCCTTCGCGACGAGTGACCACGACATACTTTCCACCCTGTTTGACGTCGACCTTGCGCATGTCGTCCTGGTGCAGGTACGCGTTGCCGGGCTTGAAGTTTTCACCCTGTGCTATGGCGCGGCCTTTTCCTTCGCCGTATCCGCCGCCGATCAACACATCGACGCCCGAAAGCGGATCGTCGGGATGGGAAGACGAAGGCAGTCCGATCAAGTCACGCGCGATGTCTTGATAATCTTGGCGAGTGACATTGTTGGCGTAGACACTTGCCGGTGTCGCGTGGCTGACCGGCACGCTGCTGACCACGCCGATTCGCCAATCCATCTCGCGTTGTAACTTCCGTGCCAGCGATTCGGTCCGTTCACCGTCGGGCGCGACGTTGATCGAACCGTTGAAGGTCTTTAGCCCCGAGAAGATGGCCGATGCCGACGCCGCCGAATCGGTGACGGCGTGAACTTCATCGCCATCGAGTCCGATCAAATATCGGTCGTGTGAATTTTCCATCCACGGATAGCGACCAGCGCGTGCTTCGTCGTAACCACCCCGCGTCTCACGCTGAACCTCCTGCAAAAGTTGCGTGTTGACATCGAAGGTGGCTCCACCGCTGTAGGAAGACGTGGCGACCCAACCGAAGTCCGTGATCGCACCGCGATACGTTTGAAACGACAGTCCCGCACCCCGCCCTCGAGTGTAAGGCGTGGTTTCCGCTTGCGATGCCTTCTCGGGCTGATCGTAGACCGCGGCCGCCCGGGTCGTTTGCCAATCCATGCCGTCGAAAACCATCACGATGATTTGGGTGCAACCGGCGTCGAGGGCGGCGACTTGCAAATCATAAAGTTCGGTTTGGTCGAAAAAGGTCGCGACGGGGTTATGCGTGTTGGCGGGGACGCGGCCGTACAACTTTTTCAAGCGATTGGTATCGGCATAGGCACTGCCGCGATCACGCAATTGATTCAGCGTCACGCCGTAGGTGTAAACCGGAATCAAGCGATTGCTGTGATTGCCCCAGGTTGTGAACTTTTCACTTTCGGTTCCCCAATGGTGGCCGATGCCTCGCTGGGATTTAACCGACTCGCTTTGCAGAGTCCGCAGCGGATCATCGGACCGCGCGATGTCAGCGGCTTCTTGGGCGAACAGCTTGGGGGCAATGGCTCCCCCAGCCGCCAGACCCGCCAGGCAGGCGAGTCGAAGAAGCATTCCGGAGGCTTGACGGAAGCGAGGATTCATGAAGCCGTTGGGGGGTACATCGGTGCGTCTCAATTGACCCGCCAATCGTACCCCGAGTTGGCCGCCGCTCAATGCGGGTTCCTGTTGCGAATCGCCGGATGCCGATTCGCGAATCCATGGCCCCCTATTTCGCAGCCTGAGCGTCCGTTGACGCGGTTTCGCGGCGGCTGACCGGAATGGTGTCCGCTTTTGGGAGCGTCGCGGCGAGCAATTTTTCGGACAACGGTTCGCCCGGTTGCATCGCCAACACGGCCCGCAAGTTTGAACGTCCCGCCGTGATGTCACCCCGAACAAATTCGTGATAAGCCAACAGGAAGTGGCCCGGCATCGTCGGCTGGGACGCCACGGTTTGTCGCAGCCGGCGTAGGTGTTGTGAATATTCCGTGTTTTGATTGTAAATTTGGGCGACGACCGGAGCCGTCCACGCACTGCCGAATTGGAACGCGTCGTAGGCGTCAGCGGCGGCCTTTTCGTGATTTCCCAAGGCGAAGTGAATCAGTGCACGAAATTGAAAAGCATCAGCGTCCTGCGGACGCAGCTGAATCACGCGATCCAGATACGGCAGTGCCTGGGCGTATTGCCGCGTCCCAAAGAACGCCTTGGCGACCTGAGTCTTGTTGCGTGCTTCAGACATCGGCGGGCGGCTTTTCGTGACCGGCGGCTGCGCCGGTGCACTGGGCCGATACACCGTTTGCACCGGAGTCGTGTACACACGCGGCGGTGGAACAGTTGGACGGTAGGTCTGTCGTGGAACCGTTTGTCGGGGCACCGTTTGTCGGGGCAAAGCGGGCAGGATATTCGTGTCTCGCATGAGGTTGCGAACCGGTTGCCAGCGAGCGTTGTTTTGACACTGCTGAGCGTCCGCCTGCGATGGGATCAGCACACTTGCCGAGATCAGCGTGGCGGTGAAATAAAGTTGATTTTTCATGATTCGTCGGTAAAGAAAATTTGAAATAGATGATGTTGGAACGATGCAACTCGACACGATGCGGTGTCTAGTTGCGGAATGGATTGCTGCTTGTTTGTGGCACCACGGCTGCCGGCAGGCCGTTGTTGTTGACCCCCGTGACGACTTGGCCGGGCAGCGCGACGGCCGAGCCGACTTGGCCATTTGTGCCGATGCCCAAGGCTTGGCCGCCCTGCACGCCAACGCCAATGCCAACACCCTGGTCGATGCCCACCCCGATACCGGTGCCGCCGTCGACACCCGCACCGATACCGATGCCTTGATCGACTCCGACGCCGATGCCAACGCCGCCGTTGATCCCCGTTCCGACACCCACGCCGCCGTTGATACCGGTGCCGACACCGACGCCGCCATTGATTCCGATACCTTCGCCGTAGCCGCCGTTGATACCCGTTCCGATGCCAACGCCGCCATTGATACCGGTGCCCACGCCGACGCCGCCGTTGATGCCTGTACCTTCGCCGTAGCCGCCGTTGATACCCGTTCCGATGCCAACGCCACCGTTGATACCGGTGCCCACGCCGACACCACCGTTGATTCCGACACCTTCGCCATAGCCACCGTTGATGCCGGTGCCGTATCCGCGCCCGCCGTCGATGCCGATTCCGCGTCCGACACCACCGTCGATGCCGACACCTTCCCCGTAGCCGCCGTTGAAGCCTTCGCCAATTCCGACGCCGCCGTTGTAGCCACGACCGATTCCAACACCGCCGTCCATTCCGACGCCCACACCGGTACCGCCGCCTTGGCCGCGGCCGAGACCGAATCCGCCGTCGACCCCCACGCCGACGCCGGTGCTACCGGCGCCTTCGCCAATGCCCAGGCCGACGCCTCCGTCGACGCCCACGCCAACGCCTTGGCCGCCATCACGGCCGATACCAATGCCGACCCCGCCTTGGCCGGCGCTGGCACCGGTGCCCAAGCCATTTCCGGATTGACCGGTCCCGCCGTTGATGCCGATTCCGATGCCGTTGTTGCCGTGGTCCACGCCAATCCCAACGCCACCATTTCCATCCAGGCTCACGTTGGCTCGATCACCGACGGGAACGCCAATCGATGGCACGCCATTATTGAAGGATGCGTTTAGGGATCCCGGGCGACCCAAGGTCGGCCCGGCAAAACCGGGCCCACCCGGGGTCGGCTGGACCGCACTGCGATAGTTTGTCCCGCCACCGGAATTGCCACGGTTGAAACCGGGAATCAATCCGCCGATTCCGCGGCCGCCGCTGGGCATGACCGCCGGCTGACGGGGCATGACCGCCGGCTGACGGGGCAGGACCGCCGGTTGAAAGGGCATGACGGCCGGTTGACGGGGCATGACGGCCGGTTGATACGTGTTCCCAACCGATCCACCGCCACGGGACGCGTTGCCGCCGAACGTGCGGCCCGCACCCGACGTCGAACCCGAATTGGACTGCAAGCCTCGGAGGACTTTACCAAGCTTAAACTGGGCATGTGCGTTTTGATCAAGACCCGAACCGAGGACCAAAAGGCTGGCCAGGATCAGAAAAAGTCGACATCGAAACATGGGAAATTCTCCACAAGGATTTGGGATTGGGATGTTTGGAAGCGGCGAAGTCGGGAACGCTGCGGAGCGACTTTTTGCTCGAACGTTCCCTTTGGCCGTCTCAAATACGGCCAAGAAGAAATGTGTTTCACCCCACCCGCGAAAAAATTTTCTCGGGGGCAACGTGTGGTCAGCGAACCGGGGTTTGCGCCGCGTTGGGTTCCGCCGGTGGTGGGGGCAATAGCGGTGTCGTGGCTTGCTTGCGCAGCGCCAGCAGGGCCGGGTCACCGGGCAGTTCAGCATCCAATTGCGAAAGCAAACGCAGGCAATGGTCGCGGTGGCCACAAATCGCGTGGTGCACGGCCAACAAAAAACGCGGATGGATGGACGCCCCCGGTGTCGCCACGGCGGCCTGCAAACGCCTCAGGTGCGTGGTGTAGTCACTGGCGTCGGCATAGCGGCGACGCAAATCCGGCCATTCCCATCGCACGTTCGCTTTGACGGCCTCGTAGGCATGGGTGGCGGCGGCGTCAAAGCGTCCCGCGGCGAATTCAATCATTGCCAAGTCCATCGCCACGGCCGGTGTGGTCGTCAACAAGTGTTGGGTCTGGGCCGCAGTTTGTTGCTGTAGCAATTGAGCCGATTGTTCGTACTGGCCGCGTTGGAAGGCCGAGATGGCGGTCGCAAAACCGGTCCATTGAGCCGCCAATTCACGGGCTCCAGACACACGCGAGGAAAGCTCAGCACCGGGAATCTGCACACCGGGAATCTGCACGCCCGAAATCGACAGACCTCGCCCGGGGTCGCCTAGCGGCAACGCCGCGGTGCCACCGGTGCGGATCCCCGTTCGCGGGATATGGATTTGGTGCCCGCCGACGCCAATGTCAATTGAATTGCCACCGATCGAAACGGCCGGTATCGCCGGGTCGGTGACCGGTGGCCCGGTGGGTGGCGAGGCCAGCGGGTTGCCACCACCGGGCGTTTGTGCCACCGCGGGGACGGGCGTCAAAAAGCCCGCAAAAATGAAGGTCAACAAAGCAAAACATGAATTTTCAGCGCGCATGGGAACCTCGTCAGAGTGCAGGGAGACGCGGTCACTTACGAGGCAACACGGGGATGTTACGGGCGTTTCCGAAAGAACCCGAAAAGAATTTTCCGCTCTGAAAATGCGTCCAGCGGGCGTGGGCTCGTTGGCCCCCGCGATTTGCGTCTACGATAGGGAAATGTCACTGAGTCGAATCAGCAAAATCGAGACCCGTTGGTCGATGATCGGGCGGGCGCACGCCGAGGGTCCCAGCAAAGACGACGCACGATTGGATCTGCTGCGGCAATACGAGTTCGCCATTCGGCGGTACCTGCAGGCATCCGTTCGTGATGCCGATGCCGTCGAGGAGATCTTTCAGGAATTTTCGCTCAAACTCGTCCGTGGCGATTTTCGTGGGGCCGATCAGGCCAAGGGACGTTTTCGAGCGTTGGTCAAAACCAGCCTGCACCATTTGATTGTCGATTGGTATCGAGCCAAAAAGCGGCAACCCCAGCAACCCGCCGACGATCAACTTCAACATCAGGCCGCCAGCGACGATTCGGCCCCCGATCCCGACGAAGCGTTTCTTGAAGCGTGGCGTGCTCAGCTGTTGGAAGCATCCTGGAAGCGACTGCAAGCGTTACAAAATCAATACGGGCATCCCTACCACTCGGTGCTCCGCTGCCGCGCCGATTTCCCGGAAGATTCGCTGGACGATTTGCGAAAACGCTTGGAGGTTTCCGGGTGCCCCATCGCGTCGCCGGGTTCGCTGCGAGTGACTTTGCACCGAGCCCGGAAACGCTTCGCGGCGATCCTGTGCCACGAGGTCAAAAATTCATTGAAGGATCCGAGTGACGAAATGCTGGAAAGCGAATTGATCGATCTCGGGTTGCATCATCTGGTTCGGATGTGAAGATGCAGAGTTTGCCGACCGAGATTTTTCCCGATCGCGATGCGTTGGGCCGACACGTCGCGGATCTGGCCGCGAGCATTCTACGGGACACCATCGCTGCCAACGGCGGGGCGCGCTTGGTGGTCGCCACCGGTTCGTCGCAATTCGAAGTCCTGGAACACCTGGTCGCCGCGCCCGGCATCGATTGGCGCGCGGTCGAGGGCTTTCACTTGGACGAATACGTCGGTCTACCGATGACGCATCCGGCGTCGTTTTGTGGTTATCTGAAACGGCGTTTTGTCGATCGAGTGCCGTTGAAAAGCTTCGCCTACCTGCGCGGCGACCTGCCACCAAGCGACGTGATCCAAGATGTGGGAACGCGGCTGCTTGCCGCACCGATCCATTTGGCACTGGTCGGCATTGGCGAAAACGGACACCTGGCGTTCAATGATCCACCCGCCGATTTTCAGTCCACCGAACCCTACAAGATCGTGCAGCTGGATGAAGCCTGCCGGCGGCAACAGGTGGGCGAGGGTTGGTTTGAAAACTTGGATACCGTCCCGCGGCAAGCGATCTCGATGACGATCCGGCAAATCATGGCGTGCCAGGCGATTCTTTGTACCGTTCCGGACGCCCGCAAATCCGATGCGGTCGCGCGGACGCTCGGCGACCCCATTTCGCCGGACATCCCCGCCAGCATTCTGCGTCAGCATCCCCGCGCGACGCTGTGTCTGGACGCCGCCGCGGCCGCCAAAATCAGCGGCAAGGCTTGAGGCGATCGGGTGGATCGTCCGCAGACATCACACGGCAACGACGAAACGCCGCGGCCTTGGTTTGATTTGCAGGTCAACGGCGGATTGGGGTTGGACTTCAATGCCGACGATTGGGATTTTGACGCGGCCGATCGGGTGGCCGAAGAGTGGCTGGAAATGGGCTGCCGCGGTCTCCTGGCCACGGTCATTACCGATTCCGAAACCGCGATGCAGCGAAGGATTCGCCATGTCGCCGATTGGATCGAACACAGCCGGTTGGCCCGCCAATGCATTGCCGGCATCCATGTCGAAGGCCCGTTCTTGAATGCGGACGATGGCTACGTCGGAGCGCATCCGCCGCGGTGGACTCAAGACGCCAACCCCAACACGATCACTCGGCTGGTCGATGCCGGCCGGGGCCACGTCAAACTTTGGACATTGTCGCCCGAACGCGATGCCGACGCCGCGATGACGCGTTTTTTGGTCGACCAAAACGTGGTCGTTGGCATGGGGCACTGCCGTGGCAGTTTGGACGATATCCAGCGTTCGCTGGACGCGGGGTTGTCCGTGTTCACTCATTTGGGCAACGGTTGTCCGCATCGCCACGATCGCCACGACCACCTCATCAATCGAGTCCTTTCGGTTGGCGATCGGATCAAGATCACGTTCATCGCCGACGGTCACCACATTCCATTTTTCGCGTTACAAAACTACGTGCGTTGTCTTCCCGAATCCCAAGTCATCATCGTCAGTGACGCGATGCAGGCGGCCGGTTTATCAGCGGGCACGTATCACCTGGGTGATCAAGTCGTGTATGTCGACGAACATCAGGCGGCTTGGGCGGAAGACCGATCTCACTACGCCGGTTCGGCAACCCTGCTGCCCGCGATGGCCGACAAGTTGCTGCGGGCGAAAATCGGCACCGAGGAACAGATCCAAATGTGGATCCATGACAATCCGATGCAATTGATCCAGTCGTAAAGCGGGCGAAGGTTAGTTCTGGACGGGACGAAGTCTGCGGATCTTGGGCCTGCTTGCTTTCGGGCGGACGATGCGGCGGACGCGTGATTTCGATTCGGGACGCGCAACTTCGGCGACTGAATCGACAGTCACCGATTCCACGGCGGCCAGCCGCTTGACCCCGGATCGGGCGGGTGGGCCGCCGGTCGCGGCATCGAGTTGTCCGCCCAAAACCGATTGGGGACTTTCGCCAATAAAGGCATCCGGCATGGCAAACGCTTGTTTCATCGCCGCTCCCGACGCGGCCACACCCTGGCTAGGGGGCGAATCCGTGGGCACCCGTAGCGGTGGCATCGCAAGCGTGGGCGAAGCATCGGGCTCAGGCATCGCCACCATGGGCTCGGGCATCGCCACCAGCGCCGAACCGTCGCAGGACGATGCCGAATCGCACGGAGACGAACTGTCACAGCTTGAAACGGGCCCGCAACCTCCCTCGAGGCAACCGTCAACGATGCGGTGTTGTTGCCGTGCCCATTGCAGCGATG
This sequence comes from Planctomycetota bacterium, assembly GCA_039201055.1. GTDB lineage: Bacteria > Planctomycetota > Planctomycetia > Pirellulales > Pirellulaceae > Rubripirellula. Next base: position 10,172 of record JBCCRW010000186.1, read on the forward strand.
CCGTTTCGCACTGGCAGTTTGATTGCGAACACCAACCCCAACCTTTTTCCGTGGGTCGTTGAATGGGCCCATCGTCGCACGGAGCCATCCCGCGGGTGGCACAGGTGTGATAGCCGTCGGAATAGCCGACACCGCACCAACGTCCCAAGCGATTCAATTTGCTTAGCGGCGGACCGGCACCGGCCGACGTGCATCGCGAGGCAACGCAAACGAAGCTGGTGATACCGACCAAGCCGGCGATACCGAATCGTCGAATCCATGACCTCATGATGCGTTCCCGCAAACTTGCTTTGAATCGGCCAACGTGCGTCCCTGCGACGAGCGATCCAAACGCTGGCATACCAGACGCTGGTCCCGCTCGTTATCGTTGCATCGGTTCCAGTGCGGTGGGACACGAGCGTGATTCCGGCTTCACAAAACGTGACGCAGCGGCGGCGTTCGGGTTGCAACGATCGTCGCGATGCGTCAGCCGCCGGCACCGGCGCCGCAAACCGACGACTCAGTGAGCGGCGAGGCGCTAGCCGCCGGTACCAACGCCGCAAACCGACGACCCAGTGAGCGGCGAGGCGCTAGCCCGGATATTGCATTAGCTTTTTGTTCTAGCCGTATGGCGCCAGAGCCTTAGTTCCGGTATGTATTGGAGTTACGACAACCCATACACCCCGAACCCAAGG
>JBCCRW010000187.1:0-10843 GCA_039201055.1 Planctomycetota bacterium
CGGGTTTTGCGTGGTAGGCTCCAGCATGTTGGCATCGCCCCGTTGGGGCTTTCTTGTTTGTCTGTGGGATGATTCCCCAGGGCGTTGCCCTGGGTTTGCATCGGGCTGCCCCTTCGGGGCGGAAGGCAGCCACCGCATGATGTCGCCGCAGGAAATTCGGGGGCACTTCGGCAGTTTCACATACGGAAACCGGTGCAAATTTGGCGACAAACGCCGTGTTCGTTTCACGAAGTGTTTTGGGTAAAGACAAGGCCGCTGGCATGGGCTAGGCAAATTGCCGTGTCCAAATCGCTGCGTTCAGCCCAAGAGTTCTTCCAAGATGTCCGGACGCAGGCGAGCGACGTCGTTCTTGTCGAAGCGATCGTCCGGCTTCAAAAACAAGCTTTCCGTGCCATCCCGCTGACGAAGTGCCAACCAGGACGGCGTCATGACGACAAGGTCCGCGCGGGCACTGGTGATTCGCAAGTGGGTTTCCCCAGTGGGATCCGCCCAAGCTTTCGCGTTCATCGTTTCGGCAAAACCACCACGGACCAGCTGTTTGATCCAGCCGTCATCGATCAGGTGCGGCCACCGCATCGGCCCATGGTCGCTGACCATCGCCACGGCGTGCAGGTGAGAACTTCGCAGCGGCCCGGCACGATAACCCAGCCAACCGTTTTGGCCCAAGGCAAAACCGGCGGTCGAAAATAGCGCGAATTGGGGATCGTCAAACGACGACGCCGCCAACCACGCTTCCACCAAATAATCCACAAAGCGAATCTGCGACGCGTAGCGTTCCAACCACCGGCTCAATTCGTCCGGGTCGGATTGTTCGTCAAAGTGCAGCATCGGCGGCGGGATGGGCAACGATGGACGACCGCCGTCGTGCGGTTTTTCGTCCTTTGAAATTTCGCCGTTTAAATTCTCGTCTTGCGAAATTTCATCGTGCGAAATTTCATCGTCGGCTTCGTCCGCTGGGTCCATTGCAATCTCGGGTGCATCGCTGAGTGTTGCAAGCGGCCCGTCCCAACGATCCCGTAGAAAGCGACTGTGAACCCAGATCAGCGAAGCCGCTCGCGCATCCAGCGACGCCGTTTCCGCCAAAATGGCCTCGGCGATTAATCGGCCCAAACGGGTCGATTCAAAACCGCCCGCTTCACCATCTGCCTCACCATCCCGCTCATCTTTCGATTCCGTGTCGATTTCGCCAACAAAGCGAACTTCGGAAAACGCATCGGTATCGGCGACACGCCGGGCCAAATCAACGTCATCGGTTAGCAGCAGTGTTCTTCCCGACGCGTTGCGGACGTTCATGATGTCTTGGCTGCACCAATCCGGCACGCTCGTTTCATCACCATCGCGACGCAAACAGCAACGGTCGGCGACCCAGCCGCCGGCGGCGATCGCGTCCAGGGCCGGCGTATGGTTCCAAGTGCACCCGTAAGCGCCGATCGCGGCCGGCGACAGACCGTCGAGCGACAACATCAGCAGTGGCTTCATGGTTTCGACGCCGAAGCTCCGGCGAGCGAGTGGCGTGACGGATCTGAAGCGCTTGAAACTTCCGGCCCGCTCGCAACATCCGGCCCGCTCGCAACATCCGGCCCGCTCGCAACATCCGGACCCGTGCGAACATCCATGGCCGATGAAGATTCGCGTCGTTTACCCGTCGCCAAGACGATCAAGCCGGCCAGCGTCAGGCCCAAGCCGATCCAGAACCAGCCGCCTTTGGATTCATCAAACAAAAACCAACCCGCCGCCGCCGCCATCGCGACCTGCGAGGCATTGATCAAATTCACCGCCACCGCCGGCAATGATCGCAGTGCGGCCGATAGCGAAACGAACGCGCTGAAGTTCAACAATCCCGCCGCCGCCATCACGCCCCACTGCGACGACGTGACCGACTGGATCGCCGTCACGCCGCCCAAACCCAGTGTCAAGAACCACAGCGCCAACGTGCCAATGGCGCCGCTGATAAACAACGTCATCGGCAGCGAAACCCCCGAGTGCATGGTTTGCCGCATGACGACACCAAAGGCCGAATACGCCAGGCCCGATGCCGCGGCGCAAAACGCACCCAGCAATGGCGACTTCTCCTGTACCGAGCCCGAAGCGTCAACGCCGGCGACCGAATCTTGCGACGACGAATCCGACGCCACGGACAAAATGATCACCGCCGAAATCAACAACACCATGGAAACGATCTTGCGGGCTCCGATCGATTCCCCCAGCAGCCATTTTCCGAACCACGCACTGCCGATAATCAACACGCCCAAGGTGATCGGGACGGCGATCGACAAACCAACATGTTTCAGCGCGATTTGGAAACCGGTGTTCCCGACCACTTGGCCCACCAGGGACACCAACATGAATCGCGGCAAATATTGCCGGTTACAAATCAGCGTCTTGCCGGCGTGGCGGTACAAAAACAGCACGGGCAACATGCCCACCAGCGTCGGGACCGCTTTGACCGCCGCGACCAAGAACGGGTCCACTTCGGTCGCATAACGCAGTCCGATGTTGGTGGCCGTGTACAGCACCGCGGCCGCCATGCCAGAAACCGCGCCAAGTCGATAATCGTGGTGCGGGTGCATGGCGTGGAAAAAAGGCCCAACGATGAAAACGGGTCACGCACGGATGAAAACAGCTCACACACGCCGGCGTGGCGGCACGCCACGGTAGAACCGGGAACACCGCTGGACAAGCAGCCCCGTACGAAGCATCCCGGTACGAAGCATCCCGGTACGAAGCATCCCGATAGAAAGCATACCGGTACAAAGCGATTCCGCACGAAGCGATCACGATCGTCCTTTGATCCCGCACATGCCGCAACTGGCACAGGCCGACTGGGTGTCGGAATCGGCTCCCGAATCGCCGCGGGCCTGGGTTGCGCAGACTTCAGTTCCGCAGGCTGGGCCGCAACCGTATTGGATCTTTTGGGCCAATTCATCCAGACGCACGACCGATTCGTACCGTGCGACAATTTCATCAATGGCCGATTGCGTGATTTGATCGACGTTTCCGGCGAAGTGCATGATCAGCGTGCCGCCGTCCAGCACGACATCGACATCCAGCAACATTGCAGCGCATCGATGATTCGCCATCGCCTCGCGAGCCGCCTCGATTGCCTCGCGGCGATGCCGCTCCAAACGCGTCATCAGCAGCCCATCGTTCCGGCTGACTGGACGCAAAATTTGGACGACATCGCCCGCCCGCGACGGCGCCGAAGCGGACGCTTCGCCATCATCGGCCAGCACTTCGGCGCGCTGGACGCCGCGGCCGCTGCGGACCAACACCCCGGTGCCGCGCCGCAGACCGGCGGGGCCGCTGGCCTGATAAATTTCCGCCATCGCGCCCACTCGCACGAAATACGTCGTATTCATGGCCAATCCTCGCCGCCGCCATGAAAGGGATGGCATTTACAAATGCGACGCGTCGCAAGCCATAAGCCCCGTATCGGCCCATGCTTTTGGATCGCCAAAATCGCGTACTGGCTGCAACTGGGCACGAAACGGCAATTGGAGCCCAACAGGGGGCTGATTCCCATTTGGTAAAAGCGAATCGGAAGAATCAATAATTGGCTAAACCAACGCCGCATCGAAGGTGGGTGTCCGCTGTTGCAGGTGAATGGTGAATAAAATGGTACCACGGACGGCGCCGGACTTTGGGAACCCCGAGGTGGGTCGTGCACTCCAAAGCGGTGGCGGGAACCGACGCTCGCGATTTCCCCTGAATCTTCTGACACTGAATCTTCGCGCGATTTCCCTGTGAATCTTCGCGAGGTTTCCCTTTGAGATTTCTCACGATGATGTTTTTTCGCCGCCCCACGCCGCTTCGGCAAAGCCATCGTCAACGTGTTCGGCAAATCACCCGCCGACGTTCGCGTGCCCACCGCCGACGGTCTCGAGCCGAAACGCTGGAAGACCGGCGATTGCTGGCCACCGTGATTGTGGACACCCTGAACGACGTTGTCGATGAGAACGACGCGGTGATCAGCCTGCGCGAGGCGTTGGCGATTGCCGATTCGGCCGACGAAGCGACTCGCATCGAATTCGACCCGGCCGTCATCCCGGCGACCGACGCGATCCTGCAACTGGCATCGGGGCCCTTGAACACGTCGGCGGATCAGCCGCTTGAAATCGTCGGTCCGGGCAGCGATTCGCTGGAGATCATTGCCACCGCGGGCGCCCGTGTCTTGACGGCAACGTCGGCGGATCTGGCGATCGAAGGATTGACGTTTCGCGGCGGCCGCACCAGCGTCAACAACGGGCCCGGCGGCGGCGCGTTCATTTCGTCCACCGGAAGTGTGATGCTGCGGGATATGGCGTTCCGCGACAACGCCACCGCCGGCAACCAATCCCCCGGCGGCGCCCTGTACGTCGTCGCCGATCAAACCACCGTGTTGGATTCCGTGTTTGCCGGCAACGGCACCACCGGTGCCGGGTCACGCGGTGGCGGCATCGCCGTGGAAGGTTCGTTGACCATCCGCCGATCGTCCATGATCGAAAACGAAACCACATCAACCCATGCCAACGGTGGCGGTGTTTCCATCGAAAACGGAAACCTGGCCATGATCAACACCACCGTTTCGGGCAATCGCACGGCCGTCAATCCCGGGTCGCTGGCGGGCAGCGGTGGCGGCAACGTGCACTTGGGCGCCGCGGCGAACAACGGTCTGCACCGGATTTTGTCGTCCACCATCGTCGGCGGGACATCCAATTTTGGTGGCGGCATCGGGCTGACGTCAAACGACACCCTGCAATTGGTCCACACGATCGTTGCGTCCAATATGACGGGCACGTCCGACATGCCCGGCGAACCCAGCGTTCCTGACGAGGGCACCGACATCGGCTACCCCACCAATATTTTCGCCCGCGAAGTCAACGCTCGTTTTAGTTTTGTCGGCTTCGGTGAAGGCGGCGGGCTTCGCGAATCGACCACGCCCGACGAAAACGGCAACTTGATCGGCGGAGTCCAAAATGGACCGCTGGATCCCCAACTGCTCGAATTGGATTTGTACGATGGCCCGCGACCCATCCATCGACCCGCCGATAATTCGCCCGTCATCAACGCCGGCAACAACGCCCTGGCGCTGGACCCGATGAATCAGCCCATCGTCAATGATGGACGCGGCGCGCCCTTTAATCGAATTTCGCAAACGATCGACATCGGCGCCTTCGAGGTCTTCCTGCGAACCACGCCAACGATCACTTGGCCGACGCCCGAGAACATTTTGGTTGGCACGCCCTTGTCCGCGACGCAGCTGAACGCGACCACCAATGTTGCCGGCAGCTTTGTTTATACGCCGGCGGCGGGCACGTTCTTGGGCGAGGGGACGTTTACGCTGACGGCGGATTTCACGCCCGATGATTTGGAAACCTTTGAACCGACCCAGGCACAGGTCAGTCTGCGGGTCCTGCAGCCATCGGATTTTGGCGACGCTCCGGATTCGTATTTGACTCGTTCGGCGTCCGGCGGCCCGATTCACACCGGTTCCAGTTTGCGGCTGGGGACCACTGCCAGTTTTGAAGCCGATGCCAACGTCAACCTCGGCGTCGATGCCGATACCGATTCGGGCGACGACGGCGTGACCTTTGAAACGTCGATTGTCGCTTCGCCGACGGTACCGACGCTCGCTTCGATTCGTGTCAACGTGTCGTCGACGGCAAAACTCGATGCCTGGATCGACTTCGATGGCAACGGCAGTTTCGATGCCGGCGAACATCTATTCGGCGGCACCAGCAGCGATGTTTTCACCGGCGATAATCGAGTTGTCGTGACCGTGCCCGCCGGTGCAACCGCCGGTACCAGCTACGCACGTTTCCGGTTGTCGACCGCCGGGGACTTGGCCCCCGGCGGCGATGCCGTGGATGGCGAGGTCGAGGATTATCGGATCAACATCGTCGACGCGACGTCCGCCAGTGACCTGTTTGTCGACGTCCCCGGCAATCGCTTGGCTTTGCGAAGTGAAGCCGGCAACGTCGTCTTTTCACGCAGCGATGTGGACGTCTTTCGCGTGCCGCAAGAAGCCATTGACTTGCTTAGCGTCTTTGCCGATGACGGCTCGGGCACATTCACCGTCGTGCCGGCCAGTCAATCCGGTGTGCTGCCAACCGGCGGTTTTGCGTTTGATGGCCGTGGCGGTATCAATACGCTGCGGATCGATGGGCCGCTGGATGATCTTCCCCTGACCGACCAGGACCAAATGGTGCTGACGAATGTGGACGTGATCGATCTGTTGTCCGGCACGACCACGGCCGTCGCGGTATCGGCGGCCACCTTGGAACGCATCGACGGCGATGGGGCGGGGCTGATTATCAATGGTGGTGATGAAGAAACCATCTCGGTCGACGTGCCCGAAGATTTCCGCATGGGCGATCCCATCGACATCGCTGGTGAATTGTTCAACGTCTTGACCACCGATGCATCGCTGTTGCAATTCAATTTTGGCCCCGGCTGGCATAATGCCGCCAATCCGGGCGATATCAATAACGACGGCAGCGTGACGCCCCGCGACGCATTGAACGTTTTGAATGAGCTGCGTCGGGTCAGCTACCATGATGAGGAAACTTCGGTGCTGTTTTCGCCGATTTTGGTGGACCCGTTCCCCGGTTTTTGGTTTGACCAAGACGCAAACAACCGCATCACGCCGCTCGATGCCCTGCGTGTGCTCAACGAAGTGCGTCGCAACCAAAGCGGCGGCGGTTCGGGTGGCGAGGGCGAATACACTGCCGCTGGCGGGTTGATCATCGATGACCTTGACGACGACAAAGACGACCGCCGACGAAAACGCTTCATCGACTAGGCGGCGGGCGAAAGACGTGGCAAAAAAGTCACGTTTTGCAAAGGTTGTTTTTCTGATGTTCGGCGTGCTGATTGTCGGCATATGGTGCTGGCTGGCGTTCACCATGCCACGGTTTCGCTCGGTTGATATCGTCTTGGATCCGACGCCGCAGGCACCGGCGGCCTGGATTCAAGCGGAACGCGGAAGTGGTAGGGAATATGCCAACGGCGAGCTCCAGCGCTTGGATTTACAGACTGGACGGCTGGACCGGGTTCGGCAACTCGAACACCTGTTCGTTTCGGGGCGGACCGAAGAAACCGGTCCGGTGCAGTGGCTGGCGATCCAAGATCCCCACGGCGATCCAAAAACTGGCGATCACCTCGTTCAAAGATGGCAATGGGATACAGCGGAGCATTGCTTCATCAAGAGTCCGCCGTTCCGATGGGCTGGACCCTACTACTTCTCGGCCGCGTTTTTGTCCGTCGATGAAGTGGTCACGCTTGAGTCCCAAAGCAAATCCGGAAGCCAACTTGTCTATCGGAATCTGAAGACGGGTGCCGTCGCATCCACACGCATCAGTAAGACCGAGTGGATCTACCCGGATCCGGTGAATCGCCAGATTCTTATTTTCGAAACCAATCCGAACGCGCCCCTGGCAAAACGTTACTCCTTACTTGCGTATCGGTGTCCCGAAACGGATCGCGATTCCGGCTGGACGCTTCATTGGAAATGCCCTATCGGAATTGGGGCGGTCTACTTTGGAGTCCCAAAATCCAGTCGCTTGTGGATTCCAATGCCGGCGGCCGCGAATCAGGGCGTATCGACCATCGGCTGCATCGATCTGGGCAGTGGAGAAATCACAGAAGAAGTTCCACTTCCGCTTGCCGCGGGAGACTTGGTGACTGGGGCCTTTCAAGCGGACGCCCGAGTTCAGGTCGACATCCGAAGCGGCTTCAACACTCGATCGATCGTTCAATTCTCGGATGATCCCGGCAACTGGTACGAAACCGGTTCCCGCACCATCCTGTTCTCGATGGCCGATCGGGTCTTTGGAGTGGAACGCAAGCCGGGCGCACCCAATGGCTTCACCTATTTTTCAAGCGATCGATCCGGGGCAACGGTTCATTGGAAACGGACAATCGCGAATTCAAGACCGCTTTATCAAAAGCCTTCCGACGGCTTCATGATTCCGACCCAGCAGGACGGCTGGACCATTGAAAAGCTGGATTTGGACACCGGCCAGACGATCCGCTCGTTCGCGCCCTTCAAATTTCACGGCCGGATCTTCATGGGGCTGGTCGTCGCTTCGCTACTTTGGCTGGTGATCGATTTGACCTGGGCGAACTGGCTTGGACGTTTGCCCGTTCCCCTGCTGATGCTGTTCGTTTCAGCACCATTGGGTTTGTTGGTCGTGCGTTTGTTTACCGTTGGTCGTTTGGACAACACTTTTCGCATTGAATACGCGATATGCGAAGGGCTGAGTGCGGCGATTTTTGCGGTGGCGTGCCTGTGGGCGGTCCTGGGTCGCGGCCGGCTGATCGTTCGCGCGCTGCCCGCGATCGCGGTGCTGTGCATCACGCTGGGTGCTTTGATTGTGTGTTTGGGATCGGCACCCAAGTTGGTTTGGGAAGCGATCGGTTATGTGCTCGCGCCGGGTTTGGCGGCCAGCGTGGTGTGGATCGCCATGAGGATCGCGGGTCGGCGGCTGTTGAAAAAAGCGGGTGCCGTGGAATTACATCTTGTTGAATCGGAGGAAAAGGGTGACAGCGTGGATGCCAACATCACGATCCGCGACATGATTTTGCTGACCCTGACGATTGGTATCTTGTTCGCGGTGGCTCGACCCGTACTGGAATCCGTCGGTTCGCTGGCCAATATCCGCGGTGCATGGATTTGGTTTTTGGCCGCCGCCGGCGGATTTGCGTTGGTATCATGGACCAGCCTTCTGCGGGTGTCCTGGCCGGCATGGATCCTTTTGGCCGTGGGGTTTGTCGCCAGCGGATCGCTTGGCCTCCAAGCCTTCGAAAACTTTCGCCGTGGCGATCATATCACCTGGGACGTCGACACGATGCGAATCGGTGCGGTGACCAGTTTTCTGCTAGCGTCGCTGTGGATCGTCGCCATCTTACGTTCGGGAAGCTGGCGGATTGATCAACCAAGATCGGCAAACTGATCGCGTAGCTTTTGGCCTTGATCCGGTTGCACCATTTCCACGTACGCGATCATGCCCAACAGCCAACTTTCAAAGTTCGGATGATTGTCTCGGTTTTGGGCCGCCAATCCTTCGGTCTTTGCTCGATGCAAAATCGCTCGCAGTCGTCGCAGCGTGGGGCGATCGATGGAGACGTGTTCGTTGACGACGATGCCGGTCACGCTTTGACGTTGGTTGGGACGTTGCACCCGAGTTTTTTCGGGATGCCGGGTGAAGCCCTCGTCGCGGATGATGCGTCCGGTCGTGTCCAGTAAAGCCCGCACGGGATCCGTTTGTGCACGATCGTCTGCACCGGAGTTTTCACTGCCGGAATTTTTAGCGGGCACGGCGTCGGTTTGACGGCGAGGCATTGAAAACGTCATGTCGTCGGCATAGCGGGTGTATCGCCAGCCCGACTTTTTGGCGTAGCCGTCCAATCGAAAGTCCAAGCGGCGAGCAATCCCGTTGGAAATCGCGGGGCTCGTGCACACGCCCTGCGGCAGTGCTCGCGGCCCGACGGAAACGAAGTACCTTTGACCGTCTCGCTGGATTTCTTGGCGAGGTGATTCGGTACACAGCAGCGCCAGAATCGTGGCGACCGCGGGTGAATAGCCCAGGCCGCGAAACCAACCTTCCACGCGATAAAAATCAATGGACGGGAAAAAATCGCGCAGGTCCATCCCGACCAACACCGATGATCGTTCGTGGACGCGGGCGCCGGTCACCGTCGATCGGCCGCGTACGAATCCGTGTGCCGCCGGATGCACGTCCAGCTTGCCCAAGATGTTTTCGAAGATCCAGTATTGAGCGGCCGCCAAACGTTCGTGCGGCTTGGAGATCAAACGCTCGCCACCGCCGCGTTTTTCGATTGCAAAGGTGAAGTAGTGGTTCGTTCGACTCATCGGATTTTCGAACGCCAGCCATCGCAGCTGCGGGATGTCGATGTTCAGCTTGGCGGCGAGATCCGCCGGTGCGGCCATCACGGGCAAACCGGCCGCTTGCAGTTTTTCGACGTGGGCGCGACGGTCGGCCACGCCTCGACTGACGCCTCGGCCCAAATACACGATGTCCGTTTGGCGGCGGTGTTTGACTGCTGCTTCGTGCAAACGTTTTCGCTCGGCCGCTTCGGCTTTCTTTTGTGCCTTGGCCTCTTGTCGCTGGGCACGATCCTGGGCAACGGCCCGATCACCGGCGGCCCGTTCGGCGCCGGCATCGGTGCGGTACGGTTCCATCCGGCGACCGACTTTATGGATCGCGGACAGTTCTTCCTGTGAAATCAGTCCCATTGCCACCATCCTGCGATCGATTGCCTGGATCCGTGGCAGCGTTTCGGGGGGAATCTCGTTTCGCGGATCCCAAAATACGGTGGGCCAATTGGGATCGGGCACGGCCGTCAAGGCATCGCCATCCACGGGGGCCTGAAATTTTGAGGCATCTAAACCGTCCACATCGGCGTGGGATGGCGGCGATATCGCGGGGGACGGTGTCGCAGGGGACGGTATCGCAGGGGACAGGCGATCCGATGCGCCGCGATTGGCCGCCGCTTCGGTGCCGGGAAATCGCGAAGGATGACCGGATGTTGCACCAGAGGACTCCTGGGCCGGTCGCGACCCCAAGAATTGCCGGCGGAGCCAATCGATCAAGCCCATGATGCCCCCGGAAAGAGAAGGCTTGCGAAAAGGCTCCCAGAAAGGCTCCCAGAAAGGCTCCCAGAAAGGCTCCCAGAAAGGCTCCCAGAAAGGCTCCCAGAAAGGCTCCCAGAAAGGCTCCCAGAAAGGCTCTCGGAACGGTGACGAACCCACTTCAACACTGCGGACCGAGGTCGTTCACCAAGGCCAACCGCGACATCTGTCAGGTCGAAAGCCTTGGCTTGCCTTGGTCGACCGGACAGA
>JBCCRW010000188.1:0-10788 GCA_039201055.1 Planctomycetota bacterium
CCCAAAGAAGTTCTCGCCAGGCCAAGTCGCCTCGATCATCTCGATTGCGTGCGAATCTCCTGAAGACTCGGGCAGACCTGTGACTTCGTGGACCGCCAAAGAGATTGTTGATGAAGCGATTTTGAGACAAATCGTTGATTCGATTTCTCGCTCACAAGTTCAACGGTATCTCTCGTGCGTTCAACTCCAACCGCACAAGAACAAAGGCTGGTGCTTCACGACCGAAAAAAACCAAGAGTTGTTCCAGCAACAAGTCGACCAGGTGTGCCGAACCTACTTGGAAGCCCCCAAGCTTCTGGCAAACGACAATATTCGCACGGTTTGCATCGACGAAATGACGAGTTTACAAGCCAACGAGAAGCGAGCACCAACGCTTCGTCCCGTCCCCGGTCACTGTGGAAAAGAAGAGTGTCAATACACGCGTCATGGAACGGTGTGCTTGACCGGCAACTGGGATGTGGTCGAAGGCAAGTTTTTGTTGCCGACGATCGAGGAAACACGCAACAACGACGATTTCGCGTTACACGTTGAGCGTCTGATTGATTCCGGTCTAGCCGATGGATGGGTCTTTGTCGTTGACAATCTCAACACTCACTGCGGGGAACCGCTGGTTCGCATGATCGCCAAGAAGCTTGGGATCTCTTCGGAGGAACTTGGGAAAGCCAAGAAGCACGGCATTCTGAAAAACATGGCAAGCCGTCGCGCCTTCTTATCGGATCCCTCGCACCGCATTCGATTCGTTTACATCCCCAAGCACAGCTCGTGGTTGAATCAAATTGAATCGGTCTTCGGCATGATCAATCGCCGCGTGATGCGAGGCGGGAGCTTCACGTCCAAGCAGGATTTGATGGATAAGCTGACTGGTTTTGCGGATTACTTCAACGAGAAGATCGCCAAGCCGATGAATTGGACGTACACCGGACGTCCAACGGAAAAAGAATCCGTCGAAGCGCCGAGAACTTGGCGTCAGCTTTGGCCATTTCGGGGGTTTTCAGACCAGCCGCAGACAACGGACAGAACTTAAGGGTTTTGGCACTAGCCGCCGGTACCCCGGAGCGGAACACGCCATCCAACATCCTGTAGTGTCGTCGCTCCGCGACTTGAGATTTGTTGTGATTCGTGACCCCGGACTTACGTCCTTGTCTTTCCCCAAAACATTTCGTGAAACGAACACGAGGTTTGTCGCCAAACTTGCACCGGTTTCCGTATGTGAAACTGCCGACGTGCCCCCGAAGTCAAAAGCACATTGCGCGCTGGCTACAGTCCTTCCGTTTCACGAATGCGGTACTTAATCATTCGCAAGGCACCGGTGATTTCGTTTCACGGATCACCAAAGACGTTTTGGGTAAAGACAAGGACTTACGTCCGGGGCTACAGCCTGCCATCGCTTCGCGATTGGGGTGCAGCAAAGGTGCAAGGACCCGGCTCGCGGCAGGGGCCTGTTCGGCGATCGCGAAGCGGATTTCGCCTTCGGTGTTGAGGGTGACTCGGGCCGAGCCACCGGCATCGGCATCAAAGGTGATCCCACCACCACCGCCCGCCTCGCTTTGACCCAGCTTGGTGATCGCGGCGGGCAGGTTGATCGCGAGAATCGTGAAAATGGAGAGCGATGATTTTTCTGCACGACATTTTCACCGCGACGGATTTCTTGAATGGGACGTTTTCGGAATTCCCGTCGCACTTCCAGGGCTTGGTATCTTCGCGGGGATCGGGTTCCATGGGCTCGCGCGTACGGCGACAGCATGTCGCTGCTTCATGGCTGATCGTTGATCCCGAAGCGGAAGTCTTCGGCGCACGCGATTCGGCAGAAAAATGGTGGGCAGAAAAATGAAGAGCGGTTCCGCGGACTTGCGTCCGGGGCTACCGGCTGCCATCGCTTCGCGATAGACGTGCGCACACAGCGACTTCAAAGTCGCTCCAGTCTCGGAGAAGGGAGCGTTATTTGGTGCTACCCACCTTTTATACAAACGCGACGCTTATCCCAACCCACACTGTCTCCATCCACGCGAAGGTGCAACTTGAATGGGACGCGTTTGGGCTTCCCGTCGCCCTTGCAGGGCTTTGTGGATGGGTGGGAATCGTGCTCCATGGGCTCACCTCCACGGCTACATCCTGTCGCCACTTCGTGGCTGGAAAGTCGCGCAGAAAAATGGACGTGTGAGATTTTTCTACCGCACCTTTTTCTTCCCATACTTGCATTCTAGATTGGTTTTCAGAACGACGATCGAAACTCGGAGCGATCAAAGGGCCAGAGCAATCAAAGCGCCAGAGCGATCAAAGGGCCAGAGCGATTGAAGAAGTCAGGCCTCTGATCCCCCTTTGATTTGATTTACGCCAGCAATCGCCCGTCCGCGACGCCCGCGATCGATTGCCCGTTCCTAGGTCCCGCAGAACGTTTGATAGGCCGGCGCGTTTGCGGGCCGGGGCTGGCGGTACGGGTCGCTGCGGGGCCGTGCGGTCCACGGATCACTTAACACTTGCAGCAGCGTTTCCAGCGGCCCTAAATCGCCATCGTTCGCGGCGTCCAGGACGGATTCGACAATCGTGTTGCGGGGGATCACGCTGGGGTTGGTCGCTCGCATGCGATCCCGCGCCGTCGACGGGCCGCCGGGTTGTGTTGCCAACGCTTGTTGCCACGCCGAATACCACGAGGTGCCCAGCAGCGGATCGCCGGAATCGACGGCGTCATCGGAAAGGTCCCGAAAGAAGTTCGTCCAGTCTCGCCGCTGCGATTGCAGCCACCCAAGCATTTCATCGATCCATTGATCCGGCTGACCGGTAGTCGCCTCCAAACCCAACTTGCGCCGCATGCGGGTTCGCCACGCCGCTTCATACTCCGGTTCAAACGCTTGTAGTCGCTCGGTCGTCTTCTCGATCGCTCGCTCGGCATCGTCATCGATCAGCGGCAGCAAGGTTTCGGCCAAACGACATAGATTCCACAGCATGATCTCGGGTTGATTGGCGTAAGCGTACCGGCCCTGCGAATCGATGCTGCTGAATACCGTCGCGGGATCGTAGGCTTCCATCATCGCGCAGGGCCCATAATCGATCGTCTCGCCGGCGATCGACACGTTGTCGGTGTTCATCACGCCGTGGATGAAGCCGATCGCCATCCAATCGGCGACTAGATTGGCTTGCTTGGAAACGACCTTGCCAAGAAATTCCAAAGGCGGCGACGCTGCATCGGCCAGCTCCGGTGCATGACGTTTGATCGCATAGTCCAGCAACGCTTGGACGTTGGCAGTGTCGCCGCTGGCGATCGCGTATTGAAACGTTCCCACACGAAGATGACTCGCCGCGACGCGGCACAGCACCGCGCCGGGCAGCGGCCGATCGCGATAGACGGCCGCCCCGGTGGCGACGACAGCCAAACTGCGCGTCGTGGGAACGCCCAAGGCCGCCAACGCCTCGCTCATGACGTATTCGCGCAACATCGGACCGAGGGCTGCCAGCCCGTCACCGCCACGTGAATACCGCGTGCGACCGGAGCCCTTGAGTTGCAGATCGAAACGCTTGCCACGCGGATCGACGACTTCACCCAGCACCAGGGCGCGGCCGTCGCCGAGCATGGTGAAGCCACCGAATTGGTGCCCGGCGTAGGCTTGAGCAAAGGGTTTGCAGCCCGGTGGAATGTCTTGCCCGCAAAGTAAACGAGCCGCTGCACCGGAGCCCGGATCGTCCACATGCAACCCCAGCGAATCGGCGACGGCGGCGTTGAAAATGACGGTTTTGGGAGCGGGAAATTTGGCCGCCGACGTGTGTTCGTAAAACAACTCGGGAAGTTGCCGGGTGTACGTTGCTTCCAATTGCCACGTTGGGCCGGAAGCTTGAGGTGGCCGGTCGGGTTGCACGGGTACCTTGATCGCGTCAGGACAGGGACGGGTTAGTGGGTTAGTGGGTTAGTGGGTTAGTGGGTTAGTGGGTTAGCTGGGTTAGTGGGTTAGTCGGTTAGTGGGTTAGCTGGTTAGCCACGAAAATTGCTTGCGCGTCACGATTGCAACTCATCACTCAAGACTCATCACTCAAGACTCAAGAACCACCGCCCCCCAACACCCAGTGGGCAACGTCGCGAGAAAATTGGCTGTTGGTCAACACAGTCCCAATGCCGGCGGCGCGTGCTGCCTGCAGCGTCGTCGTCTGCACGTGCGGGCCGTAGGCGATCAATTTTGCGTTGGGGAAACACTGCCGGCACGTGGCGGCATCATCGGCCAGGGAATCGCCGCAGGCCTTCAGGTCGAACAGGACGCACGTCGGTGCATCCTCGGCCCCGGGCAACGTCTTGGATATTTTGAAGGTACCGCCGACGGCTTCCACAACGCCTTTAATCTTAGACGCAAAAAACAGGTCGCCCGAGAGCATCCAAACGCTTGCCGGATGTTCTTCGCTCATGCGCTCGCTCGCTTTTCGATTTCGCCTTTCATGAAAGCCAGCCCGTCGGCGGCCAGCTGCATTTCGCTTGCGTACATCCGTCGCCAAATCTTGGTGGCGGCCGCGATTTCCGGCAGTGCCAAACCGAAGGCTTCGATGACCAACCAGCCGTCGTAACCCATGCCGGCGATGGCATCGAAGTTCTCGTTCCAACGAACCATCCCTTGCCCCGGAGTACTGCGGTCGTTCTCGCTGATGTGAATGTGGAACAATTTGTCACCACCGGCCTGGACGGCCGCGGTCACGTCTTTTTCTTCGATGTTGCAGTGAAAGGTGTCGTACATGATGCCGCAATTCGGATGGTCGACCTCGCGGACAAATCGCGTCGAATCGGCGTGTGTGTTCAGAAAGTAACATTCGAATCGATTCAGCGCCTCGACGCCCAAGCGCACGCCGACTTCGCCGGCGTGCTGGGCAACCTGCCGCATACTTTCGACACCCCACTGCCATTCGTGTTCGGTGGGACCGGAACCGCTGAACATGCCCAGGGCCGAATGGTAGGGTCCGCACAGGGTTTCGACGCCCGCGGCCGCGCAGGCATCCAAGCAGCGTTTGGTTTCGTCAACACCTTTTTGACGAACCGCCGGATCACAGGAGATCGGGTTGTCGTCCTCGCCGCGAATGGTCACGGCGGTGCGGCGCAGACCGATGGCGTCCAGCGAAGCGCCGATGGCGGCGTAATCCAAGTCCAAATTGAACATCGGTAATTCGACGCCGTCATAGCCGGCCTGCTTGAGTTCTTCGCAGACGGGCATCAGGGCGTCGGTGACCTCGCCGCTCCAAAGGAGCAGATTCATTCCGTAAAGCATGAAGTGGGTTGGGCGGGTTAGCGGAAAGGTGACGTGTAGACGTTTGGTGAAGACCTTGTTTTAGCCGAATGGCGGAAAGCATGTGTCGCTGCCCGGTGGCGGCGACAACAGTCGCTCGCGGCGACTCGCGACGAGCTTCCGGGTTTCGTCAAACCAGGGCAAAATCGATTGGGGAAGTTCGGCCAGTCCAACGCGTTTCATCACTTGGTTCATACGAAACCGAAGTCGCCCCGCGTCCTTGTAATCGAACAAAAACTTTGCCTCGGCGAAACGACGAATCGTTTGCACCAATCGATCGGTGGGCTTGGGCGAAATTTGGTTCAGCGCGTTTTCGATCGCCGCCGTGTCGATGCTTTCGATGGCATCGAAATAGCGGTCGGCATGTTCCCGGGTGTCATCAATCCAGAGCGAATCCAAGATGACCTCGATCACGATGTGCCCCAAAAACATCGGGCGAAAGCCTCGGTCACCGGGCAGCCGGTCACGTAATTGCACCGCGAGATCCAGGTTGGTTTGCACGAACGCCTCGGTGCCATGGAACCAACGGTCATCGTCGATATGGGCCAGGATTCCGCGGGCAACATCGGCGACGACGCGATCGTGGCTTGCGACGTGCGGCAGGACATGACGGCGACGCACTCGGATCTTCCGATCGATCACGCTGAGCCAATCGGGGATTCCGGTAGCCACGGCGACGCGTGGCCGATCCAGATAGGGCAGAGCGTGCGATAGAAAATTCATCCGCTTAACGCAAAAAACGAACCAGCCAATCCAGCCCGGTGACGCCAAGCGTCCCAAGCAAGGCATAGGTCAGCCGCCACATCGCGCGATGGGAGATTGCCTGGGACCGCCACACCGCCCGCGACAGCAGGGTGATCGCGATCGTGGCCAGGCCCGCGAGCAGGAAACCGCCCGGGTTCGTATTCAGCGACGCCAGCCATTGGCCCCGCGTAAAGTACGCCCACGACGTTGTCATGCCGCAAGCTGGGCAACGAATGCCGAAGGCGACCACCATCGAACAAGGCGGCAGGCCCAATTGCTGATGCGTCCCCAAGCCCGTTTGGTTGGGCGACAACGTCCGGGCGACGCCCAGCAAGGTGACCAACGTCAACGCCAACGTGGCGAGCGCGATTCGCGTAAGCGGTGCGAGCCGCCGATGCCGCGTCGGCTCGTTTTGAAGCATTGCTGTGAAGTGGGTTTTGCCGGATTGCATCGCGGTCTTGACGCGTCGGGGAGGCATCCGAAACCACGTCCGGACTCGCGCACCGCCCAAAGCGTGCGAAAAGAAACGCCCGGTCTCAACCCATTCTTCATCATCCGAGGCGAAAACTTTCAAAAAAGGCGTTGACGCGGTGCGGCGGCGTTCCTAAATTCTGCCGCTCGCGTTGGCGAAGGTGCCTTGCGAAATCCCCACCAAAATCACTTTTCACGGTATTCACCACTCGTGTCCGGCGCCACTGAAGTCATCCGAATCCGAATGGAAGCTTACGACCACTCGGTTTTGGACCAGAGTGCGGCGGAGATCGTTGACACGGTCAAACGGACGCACAGCGAGGTTCACGGGCCCATCCCGTTACCGACGCGGGTCGAGCGGTACACGGTTTTGTCGAGTCCATTTGTGAATAAGAAGGCTCGTCAACAATACGAAATTCGAACGCACAAGCGATTGATTGATATCGTCCAGGCGACCGCCAAGACGATCGAGGCACTGAACAAATTAAGCCTGCCAGCGGGCGTGGATATCAAGATCAAGGCATCCTCGCGGTAGTTGGCGGCACGGTCGGCATTTGTTGTCGGCCAATCGGGTTCCGAAGCGTTTCGGATCCCGCCTGTTTTCACCGGATTTAGGTTTCCACGAGATTTTTCTCATGTGTGGAAGCCCGGCCGATAACCCCGGCCCGTCTGAGCGTCGTGATCCGGCTCCCTTGTGGCTCGCCAGAGCCAAACATCGGTGCCGGTTCGTCTCTTGCTCGCGGGGTCGACGGTTCGGTCCGGCAAATTTCAACACTCAACACGAATTGGCGATGGACGTCTGCCCGAAAGGGTTGGCGGAAGCTCTATGATTCCCTCCATTCTCGGCCGAAAAGTCGGGATGACCCAGGTCTACCTCGACGACGGCCAGGTCGTCCCGGTAACGGTCATCCAGGCGGGTCCCTGCCACGTTTTGCAGGTGCGCACGAATGAGCGGGATGGTTACACCGCCGTGCAGTTGGGTTTTGAAGACAAGCCGCGTCGTCTGGCATCGCGAAGCGAACGCGGGCACGTGGCCAAGCTGGATTCCAAGCGGGCCAAGAAGCGTACCGAGGCCGGCGTTGAGCTTCTCGAGAAGGCCGGTTGCGAGCCGCAGCGCTTTGTTCGTGAAGTCCGTGGCGACAGCGATTTGAGCGTCGGCGCGACAGTCACCGTCGAACAATTTGGCGATGTCAAAAGAGTCGACGTCACCGGGACCAGCAAGGGTCGCGGATACGCCGGTGTGATGAAGCGGCACAGCTTTGCCGGCCAGCGAGCCACGCACGGTGTGAAGAAAGTGCACCGGCACGCCGGCGGCACCGGATGCAGTGCTTCGCCCTCCCGCTTGTTCAAGGGCATTCGAATGAGCGGCCAATACGGCAACGCCAAGTCGACCACGCGTAATTTGGAAGTCGTTCGTGTCGATGCCGAAAACAACTTGCTTTTGGTCCGTGGTGCCGTTCCCGGGCCCAATGGCGGATTCGTTTCCGTTCGTCAAACCAACAAGGTCGGCTAGAAACCATGGCAACGTTGAAAGTTCATGACGCAACCGGGGCCGAAGTCGGTTCCGTCGAAATCGACACCGCGAAACTTGCCGACGGTGTCAACAAGCAATTGCTGCACGACGCGGTGGTGATGTACCAGGCGAACAAACGCCAGGGCAGTCATTGTGCCAAGACGCGTGGCGAAGTCAGCGGGAGCACCAAGAAGCTGTACCGCCAAAAGGGTACCGGTAACGCCCGGGCGGGCAGCAAGCGGACCAACGTTCGTCGCGGTGGTGGCGTCGCTCGCACCATCAAGCCTCGCGACTATTCGTATCGGTTGAACAAAAAAGCTTTGCGGCTTGCCACGCGGATGGCGATTCGCAGCAAGATCGACGATGGCGAAACCGTTGTCATCGACAAATTGGATATGCCCGCCCCGAAGACTTCGCAGATGGCCGGAATCCTCAAGGCACTTGGCATCGATGACGGTTCGGTGCTGGTCGTCACGGAAAACCTGGAAACGGCCGTCTGCAAAAGCGGACGGAACATCCAGGGAGTTGAGGTGCAGCCCGTGCGTCAACTGAACACGCTTTCGGTTTTGCGTCCCAAGCGGATGCTGGTGACCCGCGGTGTGATCGATCAACTCGCCAGCGGCGAATTCAAAGCGGGCGCCGATGCGGTTACGCCCGCCTAGGTTTACCTTGCCTGTACCACACAAACGCAATCGTTCGAATAGGTTTTTACGATGGCCCTGATTCAACCACCGCCCGCACCCGAGGGTGGCATCACGCTGGAACCGCACCAGATATTGTTGCGGCCGCTGGTAACCGAAAAAGGTGTTCACCGAGCGACGCGGAACAACCAGTACGCGTTCGAGATCCACCCGGACGCGACCAAGACCGACGTGCGTGCGGCCGTGGAATCACTTTTTGACGTCAAGGTCGTCAAGGTGCGGACGCAGACCCGCAAGGGAAAGATTCGTCGGTACCGCTACAAGTACGGCCGCACCAGCGATTGGAAGAAGGCCATCATCCAACTCCGCGAAGAAGACAAGATCGACTTCTTTTAAGCCGCTGGGTTCTTCCCCGGGCTTTCTTCTTCGTACAACCACACACCGCCGTTCACTTCATTTGAAAATTCGCCGATGGGCATTCGAATCTACAAGCCGACCAGCGCCGGGCGTCGCAATGCGTCGGTCAGTGACTTTAAGGAACTGACGCCGGGCTACGAGGTTGAAAAGTCGCTGCTGAAGCCGAAGCGAAAGACCGGCGGTCGCAACAATCAAGGCAAGATCACCGCGCGGCATCGTGGTGGCGGTCACAAACAAAAGTATCGGGTCGTTGATTTCCGTCGCTCCAAAGACGGCATGAATGCCACTGTGGATTCGATCCAGTACGATCCCAACCGCTCGGCTCGGATTGCGCTCCTGAAGTACGCTGACGGAACGAAGACCTATGTGGTCGCGCCGGCGAAGTTGAAGGCGGGCGACGTTGTTCAAAATGGTCCCGAGGCACCACCGACCATTGGCAATTGTCTGCCGCTGAAAAACATTCCCCTGGGAACCACGGTTTCCTGTATCGAACTTCGCGCCGGACGCGGTGCCGTGTTGTGCCGCAGTGCCGGTAGCGGCGCCACGCTAATGGCTCGCGAGGCCGATTGGGCCCAATTGCAATTGCCCAGTGGCGAGGTTCGCCGGGTCAGCAGTCAGTGCCGAGCGACGGTCGGCGGCGTCGGCAACACCGATCACATGAACGTGCGGCTTGGCAAAGCCGGACGGGCTCGCTGGCTGGGTCGTCGTCCGCATGTCCGTGGGACCGCGATGAACCCAATCGATCACCCGCACGGTGGTGGTGAAGGCCGGACCAAGGGCGGTCGCCATCCGGTCAGCCCGCAGGGCAAGAGTGCCAAGGGGGGCTCGACCCGTCAGCGTCGCAAGCCCAGCAACAGTGCGATCGTGCGTCGCCGGAAGAGTAAGCGTTACGGGCAATTGAAGTTGAAATAGTTCCTTTTTGCGGACGTTTGGCTTGGTCGAAAAGCAGACGTTCCGTTTCAACCGGTACGAATTTCAGTTTCGTTTTTCGAATTTCAGATCAGTCTTTTCGAGTTCCAGTTCAACCTTTCAAAATCCAACCCTTCAAAATCATCGAGCAACCACGCACCCGGGTGACCGGGCGGATGAGTGAACGAGCATGAGTCGCAGTAGTAAAAAAGGACCGTATGTCGACCCGAAGCTGTACTTCAAGGTGCAGCAGCAGCAGGAGTCGGGCGGTCATGAACCGATCAAGACGTGGGCGCGAGCTTGCACGATTGTGCCGGAGTTCGTCGGCGTGACGTTCATGGTCCACAACGGCCGCAAGCACGAAAAGGTGCTCATCACCGAAGACATGGTGGGGCACAAGTTGGGCGAATTCGCCCCGACGCGTTTGTTCAAAGGCCACAGTGCCAAGGGGAAGAAATAGGTCATTGCCATGGCAG
The DNA here is from genome assembly GCA_039201055.1 of Planctomycetota bacterium. Taxonomy (GTDB): domain Bacteria; phylum Planctomycetota; class Planctomycetia; order Pirellulales; family Pirellulaceae; genus Rubripirellula. Next base: position 10,427 of record JBCCRW010000188.1, read on the forward strand.
ACGCACTTTACATCGCTCGGCACAAAGGGGCCCGGATCAGCGCCCGCAAGGTTCGGCTGGTCGCCGATCTTGTCCGCGGCATGTACGCCGACGAAGCCCTCGATGCACTCAAGTTCCAGCCGCAACGCGGTGCCCGGATGCTCGAAAAAGTCATCAAGAGTGCTGTCGGTAACGCCACCGACCCCGACCAAAATGAAGGCCGTCCCTACCGCATCGAAGAGTTGGTCGTGACGGACGTCCGTATTGATGGCGGAGCGATGTTCAAGCGAGTTCGCCCGCGTGCCCGCGGTTCCGCCCACATGATCAAAAAGCGGTCCAGCCATATCACCGTCGGGCTGACGCCCATCAGCGAGATGGACGCC
>JBCCRW010000189.1:0-10766 GCA_039201055.1 Planctomycetota bacterium
AGTTCGCCCCCAGTGCCATGTCGTCCAAGTACGCGTTGGCTTCGGGGGTTCCCAGCGGCGCGTACACCAGTTGACGGTCGCCCGAGGGCAACGGAGTTCCCCAAGTTTCAAAGGTTTGTTGCAGCGTCTTGAATTGTGCACTGGCCAATACATGCCCAAAACCACGCGACCCACAATGCGATAGAAACGCCACCTTGTCGTCCTGCAGCCCAAAGGTCTGGGCAACCGTTTGAGCACGTTGGTCGTCGCCAATCTTGACGACTTCGCATTCGCCGAAATGATTTCCGCCACCGTAGGACCCCAGCTGCAACATCTTGTCACTGAAATTGTTCATCGCGCGGGTGTCCAGTAGGGCATCCAAGCGGAGACGCAGCGCCTCGGTCGTGTCATCGTGCCCGACATGCGAGGCGTCCTCGCACGCGTCCGCCCAGGCGACCGGGATCCCCAGTTGCCGGCAAACATCCGCGCTGGCACCCTCGGTAACGACCTGCATTCCCAAGGTTCGATTGACCCGACGTGACTTCTTGCAATTCCGCTGGCCCTTGCCGGCACCGGTGGGCGTCCGCTGGCAAATCGCGCTGATGATCTCGCGACGCACTTGGCGGTCGTCGATCGCGCCGGCGGGCAGATCCAGTTGCAACAAACTCATCGAACACTTGATGTCGACGCCGACGGGCCCAGGATAAATGTGCGTCGGCGAAACCATCACACACCCCACCGGTGCCCCGTAACCGCAGTGGGCGTCGGGGTTGAGCACCAGATCGGTCACACCGGGCGCGGTTCGCGAAGCGATGGCTTGGCGGATGCACAAATCATCAAAGGTGTCGCGAATCGCCGCGGTCCCGATGACCTTGATTGGCGGAGTGGTCCCGGTCGGCAACAGTGCCGTGGCATCGCCGGTGGGCCGAAAAAGGCCTGGACCGGAAGCCGGCTGCTGGATTGTCGGCTGCTGGATTGTCGGCTGCTGGGTGGATGTGGAGATCGCAGACATGGTGTGCCTCACTGGTTTGAAAAAAGTGAACAGCCCGCAAACGAGCAAGCCATCGCAGCAGCAACAGAACGAACGGCGTGCCAAAACACTGCAGCAATTCACAAGTCGCTTTGAGGAAACAACTTGCGTCAAATTTGTTCAATTTCGCACCGAGCTTTGGTGATACAAATAGATAGATGGACTATCTTTTTGGATATGAACAAGCAAAGTGTCGTCATCGGTTTGCTCGGTACCAACCTGGACCGACCCCGGGGAAAGGATCGTTGGTCGCATTGGCGACCGTCGGTCGGGTTATGCCAGCAACCCGATTTGTTGATCGATCGCTTCGAATTGCTGTACGACCCGGCGCACATCAAATTGGCGGGCCAAGTCGCCGGCGACATTCGCAAGGTCTCGCCCGAAACAGAGGTCTGCCTGACAAAAATCAAGATTGGCGACCACTGGGATTTCGAAGAGGTCTACGCGGCACTGCACGATCATGCCCGCTCCCGAACGCAAGATAGCGAATACGAGGACCTGCTGGTCCACATCACCACCGGCACCCATGTCGCCCAGATCTGTCTGTTCCTGTTGGCCGAATCACGGCACTATCCGGCGCGTTTGCTGCAGTCATCGCCCGCGGCCGCGCGACGCGGCCGTCCGGTTGACCCGGCGGGCACGCATCGCATCATCGACTTGGACCTGTCCCGCTATGACCAACTGGCAGCACGTTTTCGTGTCGAACGCGAAGATTCGGACACACTGCTGAAGGCTGGCATTGCGACGCGCGATGCAAAGTTCAATCGCATGATCGATCAAATTCAAAGCGTTTGTCTGGCCACCGATTCGCCACTCTTGCTGACCGGGCCCACCGGTTCAGGCAAGACAGCGCTTGCGAAGCGGATTTATGATTTGAAGCGACAGCGGGGCCAGCTGTCAGGGCGCTGGGTGGCCGTCAATTGCGCGACTATTCGCGGCGATCAAGCGATGTCGACTTTGTTCGGCCACGTCCGCGGCGCGTTTACAGGTGCGGCGTCAGATCGCGATGGGCTGTTGCGGTCGGCCGACGGCGGCATGTTGTTCTTGGATGAAATCGGGGAATTGGGCGCCGACGAACAGGCAATGCTTCTGCACGCCATCGAAACCAAACAGTTCTTCCCTTTTGGCAGCGACCAATCCAGTCGCAGCGATTTTCAGTTGATCGCGGGCACGCATCGCGATTTGCAAAGCGAAATCACGGCGGGCAATTTTCGCGAAGACCTGCTGTATCGCATCGGCATGTGGACGTTTGCCTTGCCCGGCTTGGCGGACCGGCCCAGCGACTTGGAACCGAATCTGGATTATGAATTGGAGGAATTCGCTCGCCGCAGCGGTCGCCGAGTCACGATGAATCGAGAGGCCCGGCAGCAGTTTCTTTTGTTTGCATCGGAGCCCGCGGCGCTGTGGCGCGGTAATTTCCGGGACCTCAACGCGGCCGTGACTCGGATGGCAACCCTGTGTTCGTCGGACCGAATTGGAACGGAACAGGTGCAAGAGGAAATCGGCCGGCTACGCGAATCGTGGCGTCGGTCGACCGGCCGAGAAATAGATTCCTCCGAGGCCTTGTTGTCGAAGCATTTCGATGACCGGGAGCTGGACGCAATCGATCGAATTGACCGGGTCACGTTGTCCGAGGTGCTGCGGGTGTGCGGACGGTCCGATTCGTTGGCCCAGGCGGGGCGTTGCCTGTACCAGGCATCGCGTCGCGAGAAGCAAAAACCCAATGATTCGGACCGGCTACGTAAATATTTGGCAAAATTCGATTTGTGCTGGAACCGCCAACACAATCACGTGGAGCGATCACCGTCAAGCAATGCTGAATGAATGCATCCAGCGATGCTCAATCATCCAAGGCCAACAATTCCTCGATCATCTTGTCAAAGTCGTCGTCGTCATCATCCGCGGCCTTGCGGTCCACGACGACTTTCATGCTGCTGCCGCCGTGAATGTCGGCGGTGACCTCCAGGACGCCAAACGCGTTGTAGCCAAAGGTGACATCGATCGGGGTGCCTTTGGGCAAACCCTCACGCAATCCCACCACCGCAAAACTGCCCACCGAACTACTGCCGTTGCCCAAACGATCACCGCCCTCGACGACGCGAATCGTGACACTGGTCTGGTTATCGTGAACCGTTTGAAAACGCTTCGTCAATTTCGCCGGCAATCGAGTGTTGCGGGGGATCATGATTTGCCGCAGCGGCCGGCGAGTGACCAATTCGATGCCGATGACACCCAAATCATGTGAGTTGACATCGCGGATTTGAAATTGCCGCGATACCAACACGCCGCCATCCTGGGTCCGCTGGGCACGCCCGGTATTGAGCGTGCTGGGCGTACTGGGCGGGACGCGGGAACCCGAAACGTTCTCGGGTGAATCTTCCGGTTCGTCCTGTCTGGATGCTTCGGAAAGCAGGGTATCGGCGAGTTTTTCACTCGCAAAAATCGCCGCGCCGCGGGCGACCGCTTGATCCGGCGAATGACTGGCACGGACCTTGGCCCCAAAACGCGAGAGCATCTCGGGCACCTGCGGCATCCGCGTCGAACCACCGACCAACAGCACCGCCTCCAGATCCTCCGCCCGCACCTTGGCTTCGCCCAGAACCTTTTTGATCAAAAACCGCGTTCGATCCAGCAACGCCGCCGTCCACTTTTGGAATTCGTCTCGGGTGACGTCCATTTGCACGTTGACGCCGGCGATGACGGCAGAAACCTTAGCGGATTTGCGTGTCGTTAACGTGTGCTTGGCGGCCTCGCAAATGGGCGCCAGTCGCCGCTGGGCGGCCTCCTTTTGAGCGGCCGTCAGGGTCGTTTGTTTGCCGGCCCGCATGATCAATTGCTCGGCAATTTTTTGGTCCCAATCGGCGCCGCCCAGACGCGCGTTACCGTCAACAGCCAAGACGTCGATACCGTCGCGGTGTAGCGAAACCAACGAAACGTCGAAGGTGCCGCCGCCAAGGTCATAGACCAAGATGTTGCGTTTGGAAGTTTTGGGCGCATTGCCGGCATCCAGGAAGCCGTAGTCGATCGCCGCGGCGGTCGGTTCGTTCAAGATGCTTAGCGAGGGCAGACCGGCCAGCGTTCCGGCACGCAAAACTTCGCGGCGTTTGCGTTCGTCAAAAAATGCCGGCACGGTAATCGTGGCCGCCGCGATTTCGCCGCCTGTGGCGGCTTTCGCGTCACGGGCCATTTTCTTCAGAATCACCGTTTGGACCAGCAGTGCCGTGTACGGTACACCACCGCGAACCAACAACGGTGCCTTGCTGCCGGTCGACCGTTTGGCAAATCGGATCACGCTGTCCGGGTCCACATCGGCATACCTGACGGCCTCTTGGCCGACGATCGGCTCGCCGTCCTCAATCGCGACCACCGATGGTGTCGACCAATCCCCTTCGGCATTGGGCAACACCTGTGCCTGCCCGAAAGCGTCACACACGGCCATCACGGTGCGTGTGGTTCCCAGATCAATTCCCAAACGAATTCGGGGCACTTCGGCGGTGGTCGGCTGCGAGTTCATGGCATCATTGTTGCAGATCGCCGCGTGGTCGCAGGCGGAAGCGAATCTTCTGGGACTGCAATATTTCAAAACGCCTCTGGAAATCCTGGAACCCTCCTTCCACGTTCAACGCCTGCAATTTTTGCTGCTCGGCTTGTCGTTCAAGAGCAACGAATTGGTCATGCTTGAGTCGAATTTGGTTGAACGCTTGGCTCTTTGGAGCGAGCCGTCCGCGGGCGGCGGCCAGCTGATTTTTCCAACCCTGCGCGATCGCGGCAGCCTGGGTTGCCGATTGTGTTTTGGCCAGGGCAAAGCGTTTTGCCGCCGCGGCGGCGTCGTCGAGTTTGTCCTTGGAAAAAGGAACCGGTTTGCCGGCGGGAAACCGCCAGGTGGATTCGCGCTGCAAACGCCAGGTCCCCGCGTCATCGCCGGGCAAGACCGACAGCGTGATCTCCCAGCCCTGGTAGTGGTCGTTCGGATCGGCGTTGGGCGGATCGGCGTTGGGCGGATCGGCGTTGGGCGGATCGGCGTTGGGCGGATCGGCGTTGGGCGGACCGGCGTTGGGCGGACCGGCACCCGGTGTCAGCGTCACTCGGTACCCTGAACCTTGCGGCTCGGTACGCTGTGTCCATTGAACTTCTTGACCGTATTGCACGAATTCAAGCGTGACATCGACCTCCGGTTCCGCCGCCGCGGCATCCGACTGGATCACCCAGGACCGCTTTGTCCGAGTGCCGTCGATGGGCGTCTCCAACCATTTGGCGGTGCTGATATCAGCGGCATCGGAACCCGCCGGACTCGGAACCGAATCGTCGCCGGCCAATTCCACCGTTCCAGTTCCCGTCGTTCCAGTTCCCACCGTTCCAGTTCCCATCGTTCCAGTTCCCATCTTTGGGTCTCCCAAGGGCCGAGTTGCCGACGAATCGGCACCCATGAATGGCTCGGCATCGGAACCGTGACGACCACTTGCACCGGAGACCTGATTTGTTCCGAGAGCCGCGCCGCGATCGTTCGGACGGGGCCGATTGGCACCGGGAACGCTCCGCGTTCCCTCGTTGGATGGCCCGGCAGTTGTCGTTGCGTCCAATGGGGATTCATCGGGCGTCTGTCCATCCAAGGTTGGCGGGGACGCGTCGGTCGAGCGTTTGAACGCGGTGAGCTTGGCATCCCGCAGCCAAACCACGCCGAAACAAAAAGCCACGGTGGGGACCACGAATCCGATCAGCAGGAACGCCCATTGCAGGCCAGAGAAGCCGTGTTTTCGCGTCCGCTGGGTTCGCGTTTGGCTCGTCACCGGGACCCAAGTGGCCACTGGCGTTGGCGATTTTGAAACCGCTTCCGACGGTGGCTGCATTGGCGTGCCGGCAGCCGGTGCCGCGTTATCAGACGATCGCCCACCTGCCGGTGTTTCCAGAGCAGCCCGCGTTTCGCGCGTCGCCAGTCGCGCTTTCAAACCCGCGTCGTACTCCGCACGGTCGGATGAATTCAGCAGTGTCAGACGGGCTTGCGAAACGTCGTTGGCCAGTGCTTCGGCAACGTCGGCGTCCGAGCCGTTGATCAACGAATGCAAATACGTCAGTTGGCGATCGGCGGCCGCGTCGATCACGTTTTCATCGGTTTCAAATAATGAAACGCCCAACAGCCGATAATGATTCGGCGGCTGCTCCTCCGGCGGGATGCCGAGCCATTGGTGCAGGTGGTTCATGGCGAGTGGCTAGCGATCAAAGGTCGTTTTGTTTCGCAAGATGTGATGATAATGTTGAGCGAAGCGGTGGCTTTCGTCACGCACATATTGCAACAAACGCAATGCGAATGAGCTTCGACTCAGGCGAATCGATTCGCTTTCGCCGGGCCGAAAAATCTCTTCCTCTTTTTTGGCCAGCGAGATCACCGTGGGGGGATCAATTTCTTGGTCTCGGAACGCCGCCATCGCCGCGTTGAGTTGTCCTTTGCCACCGTCGATCAACAGGATATCGGGAAACCGTTCATCGTCGTCGGCCAGCCGGCGGAAACGTCGCGAAACAACCTCGTACATGCTGCGAAAATCGTCGATGCCACCCACATCGCGGATTTTGAAGCGGCGATATCCCGGCTTGAATGGCAGCCCGTCGATAAACTGCACCAGTGACGCGACCGTGTCGCCGCCGCCCAGGTGGGCGATGTCACAGCCCTCGATGATGCGTGGCGTCTCCTTTAGGCCCAGCACTTGACGCAATCCGGTTAATCCTTTTTTCGGGTCGATGTAGAACACTTCCGGCTGGGCGTGCGTGTCCAACTCGCCGCGTTCCTCGAGTCGTTCGAGCATCGTGATTTCGTCGCGCAGCACGGCGGCCTTTTCAAACTCGAGCGCCTTGCTGGCCGACATCATCTCGGCGTGCATTTCCTTGAGCAGTCGCTTTTTTCCACCTTCCAAAAATGTTTGCAAACGTTTGATGTCGCGGCGATACGCCTCCTTGTCGATGCGGAAGTTACACGGTGCGGTGCACTGGTTGATGCTGGCCAGCAAACAGGGCCGAAACCACTTCCATTTTTCGTCCGATTCACTGATGTCCAGGGAACACGTGCGAAACTTAAAGATCCGCTGCAACACCTGGATCGCGCCCCGCAACGCTCCCGCCGACGCGAAGGGGCCGTAAAGCTTGACCCCCTTGGCCTTGGGCTCGCGAGTGATCTCAACTCGCGGAAATTCCTCGCGGGTGGTGATCATCAAATACGGAAAGGTTTTGTCATCCTTGAGTTCCTTGTTAAATTTCGGCTGAATGTCTTTGATCAACCGGGATTCCAACAGCAACGCGTCGACCTCGCTTTCGCAATCCATGTAGTCAATGTCGGCGATCTCGCCGATCCATGATGCCGTCCGCTGGTCCTCAGCGGCCGCTTTCAAAAAGTAGCTACCGGCGCGACTGCGCAGATTCTTGGCCTTGCCGACATAAATCACTCGCCCCGCCGAATCCTTCATCAGGTACACGCCCGGCGTTGTCGGAAAGGTTTTCACCTTTGCCGCGGCATGATCGAAACCGAGCGGCCCGGTGTTGCCGGAGCCGAGCGACACTGTGTTCTCCGGTGCACTGCCTGGTTCTTCTGATGGGTCGCCGGACAAGGGGCAATCAATCCTTGGGCGAATCGTCGCGTTTGGCTTCCGGGACGTCGCGTTGCACGCGGGGCGCTTCAAAGGTTAGATCGTCTTTGAGGGCCATTTCGTCTTCCAGCGCCATTTCGTCAAGCGTTTCGTTGCCGGTATTCGCGTTGCCGTTGCGGTTGCGATTGGTCGGCGCGGCGACCGGTTGAGGGCTGGGCAGTAGCTCTTCGCCACCGGTGGCTTGCTTGGCAGCGTTTGTTGCGGCGGGCGGATTCTTGGCACCGCCACCGAACAATCCGCCCAGCATCGAACCGATGTCGCTGGCCACCGAACGCGATGGCGGGTCGTCGGACGTCTCGGCGGCTTGGGCATCCACCGCCGCTTGCCAGGTGTCACGACGACTTGGCGTCACGGCGGGCTGCAGAATCTGCGAACCACGAATGATGCGAATCGCCACGGGTGTGCCATCGGGTAACCGCGGCAGCAAGTCTTGCAGCGTTGCCGAATCACGAATCAATCGGCCGTTGACCGCGACGATCCGATCCCCGACCTGTAACCCCGCGGCGGCCGCGGGCGAGGTTGGCGCGAGGGTCGAAATTTGCGAACCCCGCACGCCCGGAAGATCCGCCACTTCGATCCCGATGCGATCGACACTGGGCTGCCCGATCCCGATGCGATCGACGCTGGGCTGCCCACTACCGGTTTGACCGACTTTTGGCTGCCCGCTCCCGGTTTGACCGACACTGGGCTGCTCGCCCAAGGGGGCACGCCCCACTTCGTCGACGGGCAAACCGATCAGCGGCACGTCGACCGAGCGGATGCGATCCTCGCGGCGAATGATCAGCGTCATGCGTTGACCCACGCGGGCGCCCACGAGTTGCCTCGAAGCATCCGCGATTGTCTGAACGGCCACCCCGTTTATGGCCAAAATCAAGTCGCCCTTGCGGATGTCCAAACGTCTGGCGGGCGAATCGTCGCGAAGGCTCTCGACCATGACGACCCCCTCGGTTTTGTCCTCCACCACGTTAATGCCCAACGAAGGCCGCAAGCGATTTGATGTGCCCGCCGGATTGGTGCGGCCCAGGATGCTGTCGCCAAGCGCGTCGGAATTCGCATCGCCGTTTTGTGGCGCTAAGCCGCTGCGTTCAAGATCCGGCCGATTCGAACGCATGCTACTGGATTGCATGGGCCCGTAGAGCGAATCGCGATTGTCGGCAGACCCGGCGGGACCATACGCTCCGCTGCCGCCGTTGCCCGACAGCGATGAACTGGATTGTGTCGGCGTGACGGGCCTAGTCCGCGGGCTCGCTTGCGACGCCGGATTGGGCTGTGGGGGCGGCGTTTGCATCCGCCGTGCCTGGATGCGTCCACGAAGTCGCTGAAAAATGCCCTGGCCGGAAACGTCCTGGATGTCCACCATGCAACCGATCGCGAGCGCTACGCCGGCGATCAAAATTGGATTTCGGTTCATTGTTTTCCCGCGTTGCGAGGGGAGATCCGGTTTGAACAAGACATCTCACATGCCCACATCGATTCACATGCCCACACCGATTATATGGTAAGGCGGCAGCGTCCCCACACGGAAGAGTCAAGTCCGCTGACGCTGCCGCCAGGAATCCGGCACGCGGATCCCGCGTTGATCGTTTTGCCACCGGCGGTGTGGGCGAAATGGCTACCCGATTTACTGCGGCCGCTTTCCCTGGGCCAACAAGTGCTAGTCGCCGACCAGATCCGGCAACTGGCTTCCGCTGGCAAACTGCAAGTTCTGGGCGACCGAGATTCCCGGGGCATCTACCGCGAGGCGGTCATCACGGCTCCTGGAATGCCGTCCGATGACATGGTGACGGTCTTGGTGGCCGGCAAGGTTCCCCGACGGACCGAAGCAAACCAGCCCAACCAAGAGAACCAGCTCAACCAAAAAACGCAAAACACTCGGCATACCGCCGCGAAACCGGCCGGCTCGATGGCCCAACGGCTGCACGATCGCTGGCGACAGGACGGTTTTTCGCTGGGCTACTGGGCCGATGATGCCTCGGCACCCGGCATTGATGCCAAACGGCTGGGCTTTTGTGAACTGACGGATTTGCGTTATTTGGCCAAGACGCTCGAGCCCGGGAAATGCCAGTCCGTCCCCGGGAAATGCCAGTCCGTCCCCCGCGAATGGTGGCTCGAACCCGTTGCTTGGGAAAACGTTGCGGGTGGAAACATTGCCGGGGAAAAACGTGACTCGCCATCCGGCGGCGGCGCGTCGCCACGCCCGAGTCGGATGATCGAACTGGCCGCACTGGTCGAACACACCTACGTGGATTCGCTGGATTGTCCGGAACTAAGCGGTGTGCGTTCGGCGGCCTCGACGCTTGCCGGCTACATCGATGCACCGTCGTTTCGCCGCGACGGTTGGTTTTGGGTCCGGCACCGTGGAAGCCAAAGGCCGATTGGAATGCTGGTTTTGGCGTGTCATGGACCAGCCGCCGAGATCGTGTACGTCGGCTTGTTGCCCGAATTTCGCGGTCGCGGGATCGGGCGTGGCCTGCTGGGGGAATCCGAAGCGGTGGCCGCCGGTTGGGGTTGCGAGCGGATGCTGGTGGCACTCGATCGTCGTAATTTTCCGGCTGCCGCGTTGTACGAGGGCCATGAATTCCGACAGATTCTGGTGCAGCGGCAGTATTTCTGGAGTGATCAAGTCGCCGAAATCGCCCGGTCGCGTGGTCCCGTGGACCGATCGCGCGCGGGGGTTGGGGGGCGGCCGAAAACAGAATCTTTACATAGACCCTCACCTAACCTTCGGGAACAATAAGGACTTACGCGGATCTGCGAAGTTTGCGTGAAGGGCCGCGAGCCGCCCAACCGACACCTTATCCACCGCCCATCAAGCATTGAAAATGACACCGCCGATTCGCACCGGCGACGCTTCGCCGACGTCGTGAAACACAAACCCTGCCACCCAAACTGCCTTCTTCCCGACCACAGCCGATCGCTCTCCGGTGCACGGCTTCGACTTGTTTGACTTGAATGCTAGCAAACCTAGAATCTGCCCCCGCGTCGCAGGAGACCATGAAGTTGTCCCGGGCCCGGCCGCTGTGCCGAGCCGCCGACGCGGATGCACTTTCTTTGCTTGTTTTCAATTTCCCTCATGGAGGAGTTCGCTAGCGGTATGCCTGGACCCAGCGGTGGTGACTCGACGG
>JBCCRW010000190.1:0-10746 GCA_039201055.1 Planctomycetota bacterium
GACCCGCATCGGGATCGCAAACGAAGTCTTCGATGCCGGTTCGATCGGTCACACGATGTCCTGGTGGGCACCGCAAACGCGTTGGTTCAGCAGCAACGAGCGGATTTCGATTGCCGGAGTTCCGCTGCAAACGTTGGATCAAAACAAGGCCACCCGCGAAGAATACCTGCGCTACCTTCGCTGCGTCGTCGAGCAATTCAAACTGAACGTTCGCACCCGCCATAAAGTCGTCGACGTGGACGGCCAAGCGGGACAATTCCGGTTGCAAATCGAGGCTTCCGGTGGCAGCCACACCCGTTTCGCATCGGCCATTGTCTTGGCCATTGGCGGTACCGATCGAGCGCGAGAATTGCACGTGCCGGGCGAACAATTGCCGCACGTCGACGGGTACTTGCGCGAACTGCACGGCTACCATGGGCGGAATGTCTTGGTGGTGGGCGGACGCAACAGTGCGGTCGAGGCAGCGCTTCGGCTGCATCACGTCGGCGCCCGCGTCACGCTTTGTCATCGCGGTGAGTCGCTGCCGGAAAAGAGCATCAAATATTGGCTGATGCCCGAGATGAAGGCGCTTCTGAAATCGGGGCGTATCCAGGGCCATTTCCAAACTCAGGTCACCCGCATCACCTCGCATGACGTCACCTTGCAACACGCTTCGGGCCAAACCACGACGGTGCCCGTCGATGACGTTTTGACATTGATCGGATACGAACAGGACAAGACGCTTTTTGAAGCTTGTGGCGTTCAGCTCGAGGGTCCGATGCGGAAGCCCGTTTTCGACGAAGCGACGATGCAAACCAACGTGCCTGGCATTTACACCGCGGGAACCGCCACCGCGGGAACGCAAAGCAGTTCTTACAAAACGTTTTTGGAAAACTGCCACGTGCATGTCGATCGCATCGCGTCGGATTTGGCATGTCAAGCAACGAACGATCGGCTCGCCCGCCCAGCGGACCAGCGGGACGCCATCGACCATTCGCTTGAACAAATGATCTCGATGCAGCCGGAAAGCTGAATCGTGCGCTTACGGGATGGGCAGCCGGCCGGAAACACACATTCCGGTGAGCCGAGATTGCGGCCGATACCGCGAGCCGGGTTCTTGCACCGAAACGTGTTCTGCGGAAGCAAACGTCTTCCGACCCGACGCGCGGCTGTCGCCACACCTTCGGCTCACTGGTGCAACGACCGTGTCCGGTGCGCCGAGATTGCGGCCTATGCCGCGAGCCGGGTGCTTGCACTGAGACGTGGTGGGTGGAAGGTCGGCGGAAACAGATACCGATGCCGGAGGCATTGCAGACGGTAGCCGGGGGTCAGTTCGGCGAGCCCCCAGCGAGCCGGACGCCACCCCCGGTTCATGGCGCCTAAACGCGGCCTCTCGTCCCACGATTTCGGCGGCGAAGCCGCCGAAATCGTGGGACGGACCGGGTACATTGGCGTTCGTTGACCGTGGGTGGCGCACGCTCTCGCCTCAGGCTCGGCTGGCTTACCCACGGCTACCGTCTTTGTCCGCTTCGCGGTCATTCCGAGCAGAGCGCTCGGGTCCCCGGAAGTAAACGTTTCCCGACGCGTGAGTACTCCTACTCGTACTCGTACTCCTACTCGCAACGACCCTCAACGACCGACGACCGACGGACGCGAACGCCAACACAACGGAACTGTCGAGTACGAGTACCGCTTCGCTGAGTACGAGTACGAGGACGAGGACGAGGACATGGACGAGTACGAGGACGAGGACTCGCTTCGCCCTTCCTAGGCGGCCGACTGGTTCATTCGGTCGGCCAGGCGATTGGCCGCGATCGTCGCGAGTGCCTTGACGGTCAATTGTGGGTTGATCTCGCAGCCCGCCGGGAATGTGGATGCGTCCGCAACCACCATGTTGTTGACCATGCCACCGCAGTCGGTCGTGACCCGCATGCCCGCCGCATCGACGACGCCGCCGATCGAATTTCCGCCCTGCGGATGCGTGGACAGCAAATTCAAGAACGCCGGACCGTTGCAACGAATTCGCTGCAAAGCCCATTCGAAATCTTCCATCGATCGAATCTTTAGCGGTCGTCCATGGCGCAGGAGGATTGCCTTGGTTGGCAAATACAGCGAAACGCCATCGTCCGGTTTGGCTGCCGCGAAATAGATCCTTGCGATCCGTCGCATTCCGCGGAGCAGTAATTCGAATTCTTCGCGGTTATATTCCAGGTGGAAACCGCCACAACGATCGACGTGGTTTTGCCGCCGGACCTGCGTCGGAATCACGATCCCGGCCATCGATAGGTGATTGAAGCGTTTCATCACACAGGCGAAATCCTGGAACCAGCCCGTCAAAGCTAACGCGACGGTGCCGGGGAAGTGGAACCAATTTTCGAGTGCGGGTTCCTCGACCAAATTGCCCGATTCGTCGTGGATCATGCGGCGGTCGACCAAAAAACATTGCGTCACGCCGGGTTCCGGATTCCCCGAACCGGACGGCCAGATCGGTTTGTCGTACATCGCGTACATGGCCGTGCCGATGTTGGCGGTTAACCGCTTGCCCAATTCTCGATTGCAAAGCCCGGCGTGTCGCAGACTGTCGGAAACCAGCTTGGTCGACGCGCCGACGCCCGCGGCAACCACATACTGCTTGGCCCGGATGGTGCAGCGCGTCGTCGAACCGTCCTCCTCGCGACGCACAACGCGAACACCATAGGCATCCAAACCGCCGGCTTCGTTTCGTCGGATCAAAACCCTTTCGGCTCGGGTGCGATACGATGCTTGGGCCGAAACCGGCGCGTGCATCGCGTTTGTCAAAAAACTATTGGGCTCGTTTTCCTGTAGCGGATGCACGCCACCGATGTGATCACCGAATGAATCGACCGAATTGTCGCTGCCACAGCCCATGCAATTGCGTCGAATGGAGACCGGCAGCGGCAACACCTGTTCGCCGATGGCTTCGGCACCTTCTTTAAACCGGATGCTGCGATCGGAAATTTGGTGCGACGTGACTTGCGTATTGACGCCCAATTCCGCCGACACCTGGTTCATGATGGCGTTCAATTCGCCGTAGGGCATGTCGGTCGGTTGCCGATCCGCCCAGCTTTCGTACACCTCCGGTGGAATCGGCAGATGAATCGCATTGTTGACATACGGTCCGCCACCGAACACTTGGGCTTGGGCCACGTTAACGGTTTGCTTGGGAGCAATTTTCTTGCGGCGGTGCGGCAGCAGTAGGTCCAGTTTGGAATGCTTGTTGGAAAGCCCACCGGCGATTTGTCCCGCCCCATCCTTGTACAACTTGTACAGCACTTCGTCACTTCGCGGCGGTGCCAGGATGGTCGATCCGTCGGGTTGGGTTTCGCGTTTGACCAACGCGTCGGGGCTGACAAAGTCACCGGTGTCCAAAATGAGGACGCGGTAACCGGCCGCGCTCATTCGGTCAGCGACCGTCGCACCACCGGCTCCGCTGCCGATGATGCAAACATCGTATTCGACGGACAGGTCCGCCAAGGGATAGGGCGCAACGGCGACGATTTTGTTGACATCGTTGCACTGTTCCGACCAACCCAGGCCGATGTGTCGCCGCGCCGCCGGGCGGCTGTGGATGACCAATCGGCCCAGCATGGCCAAGCCCGACACGGCCGTGTGCAGCAAGTGATCCTCGTTCCACAGGATCAACGGCGGGTCGCCTTGCCGGCGGATGGTTTCGCCCTGGTTGAGCACGCGGCGCAGACCGGCGGGCGAATGCTTGGCCAGCGACCGACCCGTTTTCTTGATGCTGTAAAAGTCCAGCCAAAGTAACGCCACCGAAATGCCGTGCTGCAAACGCCGTGGCAAATGCTTGGCGTAGGTCAGGATGTCTTTGGCGACCTCGCAGGGGTTGTCGCCGCGTTTCCCGCACCACAACGCGTCGATCTGTGCGTTGACGATCGCGACCAGCGTGTCGAATCGATCCTCGTAAACGGGCTTGAGCGGGCAAACGGGCAGCCCGTCTGCCGCTTTGTCACCACCCCATGCCAGCGGCAAGATCCCAAGCGCCGCGCCGCTTTGCAAAAAACGGCGACGTCCAAAAAATTCCATCGAATTCAAGTCTGACATCCGTGTCCCGACCGATTTTGATAAAGCGAAGTACCCTTGCCCCCGTTTGAATCGGGTTGCCCACGGATGTGGCTTGCCGCTGGGCGGCAATTTTGAAGCAAGCCGACCCCGTCGGCCGTAAAGGAAAGCGGTCAATCCGGATATGATGGTCGCATGAGCGCCGCCAATGTCCAAAATGTTCGATCGCTGGAATCCTTTCAATCGCGATGCGTGACCTACGCGGAGCATTTGATCCAGGAGACCGATCAACTGCGGATGTTGGTCAATCGACTACGCCAGCGTTATGCCGACGAATGGCCGCGTTATTGGAACGCGCAAATACGCTTGACCGAGCGGCAATTGGGTGAAGCGAAGGATCGTCTACAGGCCAAGCGAGCGGCCGTTCGCGCGGTCGATCGGCTTCCCGCCAGCGAAGAAGCCGCCGTCGTCAATCGCCTGGAGCGGCGTCTGCGATCCGCTCGCCAACGCGCCCAGCAGTGCAAGTCGGTGCTGGTGATCATGGAAAAAGCCATCGACGATACCCTTGGTCCGATCGCCGATCTGGCGCAACATGGCGAAATTCAAATTCCGGTCGCCGCACACGCCCTGCGACAATTGATCGATCTGTTGAAACGCTACCTCGACGCCGAAACCCCGCCATCGTCATGACCGCCGACATCTACGCCGAAATGGACCAAAAAGCGGATTCGCCCGCCACGATGCTGGACGAACTGGTCAACTTTTTGCGTCAGGAAAATCGGCCGGAAGAAATGTTCGAGGCCATGAAAATGCGGACTCGGCAAGAACTGGGGCTACCGCTGATCACCTTGGGCGACGATCCGCCGCAAAGCGATGCCGTCGAAAACCAACTCGAACACGGCTTGCTGGACGCCTGCCGAGCGGCCGGTGAAATGATCATGAAGCAGGGCCGCGTTTCGGCCGCGTGGATGTACCTGCGGCCCACCGGCGACCTCGAACTGGCCCGAAAGTTGATCGCCAAAGTGCCCATCACCGACGAAAACTATGACGACATCGTGCAGGTCCTGTTGCACGAAGGCGTCGACGTCCGGCGCGGCTTTCAAGCCGTGTTGAAACATCAGGGAACGTGCAATTCCATTACGCTGTTTGAACAGGCGCTGGCCAATCAAAGCAAGAAAGATCGACGCGCGGCGGCCGAGGCTTTGCTGGACCATTTTTACGACGAACTTTCGGCCAACGTGCGTGGCGACATTTCACGACGCACCGCGCCGGCGGATCCCGGCGAAAGTTTGCTGGACATGATCACCAAGCGACCCGAGTTGCTGTCCCAGGGGGCCTACCATGCGGACACGACCCATATCGCGTCAACGGTCCAGATCGCGAAACTGGTCGATACACCCGAGCGATTGACCAAAGCTTGGGAATTGACCCAGTACGGTCGACGATTGGATCGCAATTTTCAATATCCCGGCGATGAACCCTTCGTCGATTTTTATCCCGCCTTTGCGACCTTCTATTCCGTCCTGCTGGGTCGCGACGTGGAAGCGGGGCTGACGCTGTTTCGCCGCAAGGCCGAACAAGTGGACCCGATGTCCGAGGGCACCGCCGCTATCGAAACCTACGTCGACCTGCTCCAGCGCAGCGGTCGTGAGGTCGAGGCCATCGAGGCGATGGCAAAACTGGTACCCGATCAAGTCCCGCCGCAGCGAATCGTTCCGCTGATGATGGAAATTGTCGAAGACTTGGAATCGACGCCCGATGCGTCAGCGATAGTGCAAGCCGCCCGCGATCGGGTCGCCGAATTTTGCCAAAGCCGCGGCGACGTGCTCGGCTACGCGGCGGCCAGGCTTAGGCGAAGCACGAATGATTAATCGTTTTGAAGTTTGCGACCATGACCAAGCAAGTGCCAAGGAAAACGGACGCCTTCCAAATCGACCTGCTCGGTCTGTTTTTACTGGTGACACTGTGTGCCGTGTTTTTTGCGGTGGGCCGAGCAGCGGGCTTGTTTCTGGCCACGCTCTTGACCGGCCCAATCTTGCTAAGCGGCGTCATCGTCTTGCTGCGAATCGAAAGCCCGATCGGCGGATTATTGATCGGTGCTTTGCTTGCCGCCACCATGATCATGGTCGCCACTGCCGCGTTCGGGCCTGATTCGCACTCGATCGGTGCGTCACAAACGGGGGTTCTGGTCACGACGTGGGTCGTCTATCCGCCGCTGGGCAGCGCGTACGGATTGATTCACGCGACGCATCGGCAAATTCGCAGAGGCATCTAGGAACAAAACCTAGCGCAGTTCCAGCGGGTTTAGCTGCACGTCCGGCCTTGACGCTTTGAAGCGTTCCAAGGCAGCACCGGTCACCCGGGTCAATTGCACATCCAAAATCTTTAACGTTGGTACCTTAACCAGGATCTCCAGCGACGCGTCGCCGATCCGGGAACCGGTCGCGTACAGAATTTCCAGCGGCTGCGTCGCCATCGACTCGATCAACGCGTCGCCGACGGAATTAAAGCTGATGTCCAATTCACGCAGCTCGGCCGCCGACGGAAGCCGCTCGGATAACGCGTCGTCGATGCCGCAGCGTTCCAGGCTCAGTCGTTGCAGGGGCGATTGATTGGTCCACAGGCCCGCAAGCGTTTCGTTGTCGCAGCGGATCCCGGATAAATCCAGCCACCGGAGATTTTCACTACGCGGGATCGATTGCAAAACGATCGGCGAAATTTTGCAGGTCGCCAGACACACTTCGGCGGGTGATCCGACGCAGTGGTCTTCACGAATGTCGTCGTCGTCGACGCGAAGAAAATCGGCGAGCGATCCTTCGAGGCCCGCCGGGGTTTCCGGCGCCGATTGCGGGGTCGCTTTGTAAATCGCCGCCAGCGTGCGGTAGAACCATTCTCGTTCGGCTTCATTGCCCTCCATCACTCGGTGGGTCCAAGCACCCGAAAACGAATACCACTGTGGCAGATTGTCCAGCCCCGTGACGGCGCTCTGATTCAGCCCGCGAAGGTATTGCAGCGAAAGATTTTGACCGGCAACCAGCACCCGGTGCCGAGCAAATTGCAAGCGTGATCGGTCCCATCCGCCAACAAAACACCACTGCTTGTCAAAGTCCAGCGATTCAAAAAAGCACGCGACCCCTTCGACGGCCCAAAAGTCCGGATGCTCGCCGGGCGACTTTCGACCCAGGCGATTCCTTGTGGCCTGGCGAAACAATTGATGCGTCCACTCGTGTCGCCGAGTGCGAATTACATCGGCATCGTCGCCGACGTAAAAGTAACTGACGCGATTTCGGTCGTCATAATAGCCGGTGCTTTGAGCGATCCCCGGCACGTGCGGCGACAAGACTTGCAGGTATTGCTGGCGGTCGCGAAACAGCACGACCTTCATGGGACCCGGCGACGGCAGTGGTTTGGCGCCGCGCAACTGTTTGATCAATTCATCCGGTGCAATGCGTAGCGATTGCCGGTCTCCCGGAACGGCGGTTGCGGGCAGCGAGTCGGCGGTCCACTGCGTGCCAGCTTTCCAAAACGGAAAAAACAGCTGTGTCCAAGCCCAGTAGCAGCGGGTCAGGTCGGTGATGATCGCTTCGGTTTCGGCCTGATTGGCCGATGAATCGACCCACACCAATGGTGACACAATGCGGATGAATTCACCGCGTTTCCAAGGGACATGTCGGGGCGGCCGGGAGGGTTTGGAAAGCCGCCCGACGGCGGCAACTCGGTCGACACCCAAATAGCGACGAAGCGTTTGATCGCGGCGATTGGATTCCGCCGCGGCGGCGGTGTTCAGCGTCGACCATGTGTCGATGTATCGCTGCCAGCCACCCTTGGCGTCCAAGCGCGGTAGGACCACACGCTGGTTCCATTTCAAGGCCGCGTTTGAAATCGCGGCATCGGCTGGGTCGATATCCGATGATGCTTGCGAGTCGCCGGTGGCCGGCGGAACGCGAACCGCCAGTCGATCGGCCCTAAGTGAAGCGCCCGAGAAGCAAGCCAACAGCAACACCAGCGTGGTAGCCGCTGTTCGCCAGAACACGGAACCGCCAATCCTCGTAGCCGCTGTTCGCCAGAACACGGAACGGCCCGGGAAATCCGTCTTCTGGCGAAGGCCGGCTACGTGCCTGCGGAGATCCGTCTTCTGGCGAAGGCCGGCTACGTGCCTGCGGAGATCCGTCTTCTGGCGAAGGCCGGCTACTTGCCTGCGGAAAGCCGTCTTCTGGCGAAGGCCGGCTACTTGCCTGCGGAAATCCGTCTTCTGGCGAAGGCCGGCTACGTGCCTGCGGAAGTCCGTCTTCTGGCGAAGGCCGGCAACTTGCGGGCACTTAAAAATCAAACTTGAACAAAGTACTCGGTACGGATGTGGGGCAAGTGGCGGATTCACCTGATTTTTTGGTTCCAATTCAATGTGGAAGTAGCCGGCGAGGCGACGAGTGGGATGGTGAAAACCTGCAAGGCAGCCATCGCGCCCCATCTGCTTTAGGGGCAATACCCACGCTTACCGAGCTTCGCCAGCTTCCGACCTTTTCTCTCAGCCGCCCGCGGCGGGCACTTGCGGGCCCAACTTTCGTCCGTCACGCGTTTGCATCGAAAAACGACGACACTTCGAAAAGAATTCGATGGGGTTGTCGTACACCACTTTTCGAATCAACGCCTCGTCGTAACCGCGATGACGCATTTCAAAAATCAAGTCCGGTACCGCCGTCGGTTTGCTGGGGCCCCAATCACCGGCCGAATTGGCCAGCAAACGCTCGCCGCCGTACTTGGCGATCATGTCCGCCGATCGCGACGGCGTGCACTTGGTGACCGGATACAAAGTCATCCCCGCCCAAAAACCGCGGTCGAGCACTTCGCCGATCGTGTGTTCTTCGACATGGTCGACCAACACCCGCGCCGGATCGATTCGCGAATCGGCGGTCAACATGTCCAAGATCATCCGCGTGCCCTGGTACTTGTCTTCCAGGTGCGGAGTGTGAATCAGAATCAATTCATCGTGTTGCATCGCGAGATCGACGTGTTCCAAAAAGACCGTCGCTTCGTTGCGAGTGTTCTTGTTCAGACCGATTTCGCCGATACCCAAGACGCCGGGCGATTCAAGGAACTCGGGAATCATCGCGATGACGTCACGCGACAATTGCACGTCCTCGGCTTCCTTGGCGTTGATGCACAACCAAGTAAAATGCTGGATGCCAAACTGGGCCGCTCGCCGCGGTTCGACCTCGGTCAATTGGCGAAAGTAATCGCGGAAACCGTCGACGCTGCCACGGTCGTAGCCCGCCCAGAACGCCGGTTCGCTGATCGCGACGCAGCCCATCCGAGCCAGTGTCGCGTAGTCGTCCGTGATCCGCGAAACCATGTGCAAATGCGGGTCGATGTAATCCATGGCGTCTCTATTCTGGGGAAAGATGGGTGGCGACGCGGCTCATGATCGGGATCCGCCTTGGGCGACTAGAAATCGTCGCTAAGGCGTTGGCGAATGCGCGGCAGTTTCTGCTTGAAGTATCGGTGGGTCCGAAAGCCATCCAGCAATGCCAGAAAGACGATCGCGATCAAAATCAGCATCACCGACATCCAACAAGCGATCCAAATCCGTCCCGTACCGGCAACGCCCGCGACCGCGATCAAAAACGCCGCAACGTAAAACAAGCCGTGGATTCTCGCTCGCCGTCGGCGACGCAGCAGCTTGTATTCCGCATCCAAATCGCTACCGGCTTCCTCCGGCCAACCGGATGATTCGTGATGGCCCAGCCACCACGCAAAGCCAAACAGGGTGGCCGAAAGAATGTACGAGGCGACGGATGGCATCGCGGCGCTCCTGGGAAAGCGGACGGGTGGCTCGAATCAGCGGCGAGGCCGGCTGCCGCAAGTTTAACGTTAATTCAGCCGCGCGTCGCGAATCCAATGATCCAAGACCCACACGACCGTTACCAGCGATTGACCGCTGCACGCCTCGGGAACGTCCTTGGTCGTGTGCCAATACGACATGCCACGCGTGCTGGGACGCGGATAATCAAAATCGATGATGTCGACCGTGGGAATTTTCGCCACACGGTTGAGCGGCAAATGATCGTCTTGAATTTCGTGGCGGGCACGCGGAATGAATTGACGGGCACCCAATTGCTTTGCCTTTCGCCAAATCGAACGCGTCATGTCCGGCGCGTGAATCAACGAATTGCGTTCGTAGTACAAGGTCAATTCGCGATCGCCGACCATATCCAGCAAAATGCCGCCCGTGTAGCGGATCTTTGGCGGCGAAGCGACGTACTGGCCCGCAAAATACTCCGAGCCCAAAAAATAGGGGTCACGGCCCTGCTGAAACACAAATTCCTCGCCGTCAAACAGCACCACATCCACGCCCAAATCACCGGGAAATTCGCCAAATCGATGCGACCATTCCATCAAAGCGGCGACACCCGAGGCTCCATCGTTGGCACCGATGAAGCGGCCCCGCGGATTGACGCGATCACGATCGGGAAACGGTCGGGTGTCGTAATGGGCGCACAATAGAAATCGCCGCGGACGATCTTTCCCCCACGAGGCGATCAAATTGGTCAACTTGACCGCCTTGCCGGTTTCGGGATGCCGAATTTCAAACGACTGGCGGCTGACCTGCCCACCCCGCTCGGTGAAAAACCGTTCCAGGTAATCCTGCTGTCGCACCATCGCCTCGGAGCCCGAGGGCCGGGGGCCGAAATCGCAAATCTTCGTCAGGTAACCCATCGCGCGGTCGAC
>JBCCRW010000191.1:0-10673 GCA_039201055.1 Planctomycetota bacterium
AGCGACTTTTCGTCGATCGGATTGCCGTCCAAATAAACGTCCAAATACGGGGCGAAACGCCGTCCCTGGGATGCATCCTTTTGGCACATTTCGATCAGCGGCGTAAAGTCCTGGAATTTGTTTTTTTCAAGCATCAACAAATCCAGATCATCCAAATTTTGCAGCGGTGTCAGATCCGTTAACTGGTTCCGCGAAACATCCAGCGTCGTTAACCATTTCAGTTTGGCGATCGGCCCCAGATCGGTCAGCCCATTACCGTCAAGGCTCAGCGACCAGATCTTCGTTAGGCCACGCAGCGGATCCAGCGATGTTAATTGATTGTCCGAAGCATACAGCGTTCGCATCCGCGTCAGTTTTGCGATCGGTTCCAGATCCGAAACCTGGTTGGCGGAAATATCCAGCAATTGTATGGCAACCAAGTCTGCAAGCGGCTTCAAATCGGTGATCTTGTTGTTTGCCAAGGACAGCGACTGCAATCGTTTTAAGTTTTTCAGCGGTCCTAAATCGGTGATTTCGTTGCCGGTCAAATCGATTTGCATGACCTGCTCGCAGTGCTCCAGACCACTGAGGTCGCGGATCTTTTTGTTGCGTCCGTTGATTTGCGAGATGCGGGCGACGTCCGCCTTGACGATCGGCTGGTCGTTGTCGCGTTTGGCAAAGACCTCGGCACGCACAGCCGCCTCGAGTGCCTTGTCTTTAAAAATTGAAACCGGCGGCTTCTTGGCGGGTTTCTCTTTCTCCGCTTTACCCTTTTTGCCGTCTTTTGCCGGTTGCGAATCGTCGAACGCCATCGCCGGGGGCACGCAAAACAGCAGACCCGCCAGTACGAATAAACAGCGATGAATTTTGGGAATTTGAAAACGCATCGATCCGGGTCCAGAATTGGGCCAAAGGTGGGAAAACATCGGGCCCATCATCTTAATCGGACATGCCGCTTGGCAGTACCAAGGCCACCTATTGCAGCAGCGCCAAGACGTTTTGCGGTGCCTGATTCGCCAGCGAGAGCACGTTGGTGCCCGATTGGACCAGAATCTGGGCGCGGGTCAGATTGGCCGATTCGGCCGCAAAATCCGCATCGCGAATCGACGACTCGGCCTCGGCCAAATTCGACAGCGTTTCATTTAGGCTGACCAGGTTGCTGTCCAGCGTGGTCGACTGAAACGCACCCAGCCGCCCCCGCAGGCTGGTCACCTTGTCAATCGCGCTATCGATGATTTGGGCGGCGCCGGTGATGTCACCGGTCAAACTTTTCGCCTGGCCGCTGCCCAGTTCATACAGCCTGCCGTTTGGGCCGCCCAGCTTTCCCGTGCTCAAACTGCCAATGCCCAAACGCGCCTGTTGTGTCGTGACCACGTCGGGGCCAATCTGAAACAACGCGCCGCCGTCGGTAATCGAAAACGAAAAGCTATCGGTGCTCCCGTCCTGGACCGTGATGGCAACATCCAAGCTGGACGTGTTGATGCTAAAGGTGTTTGCAGCACCGTCGGCGGCGATGCCATTGACGTCGGCTTGGATGTCATTGCCCTCACCGCGGGTGCCGCTAAGCGAATCCTTGAAACCACCCAGGTCGCCCTCGGAAATGACTTCCAGATTGACAATCGCGCGAGACCCGAAATCGACCGATTCGAAACGCAACACGCCACCGGAAAACGATGCGCGAACGCTTGTGCTGTCTTGAACCAAATTGACCGCTTCGACAATTTTTCGCGACGGAGTACCCGCGGAAAAATTAAACGTCTCGGCGCCGGTGGTTCCATTGAGTTGAAACACGAGATCGTCCTGAAGAATTTCACCGCCCGTTTTTTCCGTGCTGATGTCGCCGCTGGGAATCACAAACGCCGCGTTGGGATCGCCCGCATCCATCACGGCATTAAACACACTCGCACCGCCGTTGTTGGTGGCCGCCTGGATCGCGGCGATGATCGCGTTGTAGTCGCGGTGGGTCGCCGTGGCGGCGAGCGAATTGAAGGTCACAGTCAATTCGCGATTGTCATCGTCGTAACTTGCCGACGCGGCCGCGTCGACACCCGCATCGGCCAAATCGACGAAGTTGACCTGAACGTCATTGAAGTCTTGGCCGGCGCGTAGGGCTTGAATGCGAATTTGGTCGCCACCGGTCCCAAAAGTCGCGTTGGCAAAACCGGTCGTTGTAAAGGCGCCGTTGCGGGCTTCGACCGCGCCACGGGTCGCGGCCGAATTGATCACCACGTCGACGGCGATTTGATTGGTCGCACCCAAATTGGCCTGGTCGATTTGAAGGTCCTCGATCGAGGGCACGTTGCTGGCGTTGGTGACAAAATCCAACGAACCATCAAGCAACTTTCGTCCCTGGAACGTCGTCGTTTGCGCGATGCGATTGATCGCTTCAAGCGAACTGTCGATTTGCAATTGGTTGGCCGCGACTTCTTCATCGGAAAGCGCACCGACGTTGGCGGCTTCGACAATCAAGCCGCGGATGTCATTCAACAGCGTGCTGACTTCCGAAAGCGAACTGTCGGCAGTGTTGATAATTTGCGACGCGCGGCGGGTGTTGGAAACCGCCTTGCCCAAACTGGTCACCTCGCTTCGTAGGGCTTCGCTGGCGATTAATCCCGCCGGGTCATCCGATCCGGTGTTGATCCGCAATCCCGTGCTCAACCGCGTCAACGCCGTCTGCAAATCGACGTTGCTCATCCGCAGCCGGTTCTGGGCGACCAGCGAGCTAATGTTGGTGTTGATGCGCGTCATGCACGTTCCTTCATGGGCGAACGCCTAAACCGAGCTCAGTCCCGGTTCTTGGGCGATATCGACGCTTGATCGGGTCCGGTCCTGCTGTTTGTACCGATTCTGCGGGGGTTGCGACCGGAACGATCCGCAAACTTCCCCCAGTTCGCGTAGGCCGCCGTATTCCAGCGGTGTGTTTCGCAAAATCCGGGCCTACCGATTGCAAGTGCGTGAAACACTTCGGCAGGCCGCAGGGCTTCGCTAAGCGGAAAGGTTCGCTAAGTGGACACGCCCCAAACGCCGATAAAGGCACGGACGCCGATCCAATCACGGACGCCAATAAAAACAAAGGACCAAACCGGTTGCGATTGCGGCAACTTGATCTTCCTGGCACGGGAACGAACGAACGATGGGGCGAATTCAATCTCAATTTGGCTTGGTGACCGGAACCGACATCCTCGGCACCGTTGACCAATTGATCGCCATTTCCGCCCAGCCGCGGGACCGCTTGCTACAGCGGAACGCCAACCTGGCCCAGGAGCAACAGGCGCTCGCCGAATTGACCGCGTCGGTGATCGGTGTGCAATTGGCCGGCAACCGCTTGTCCAATGAATCCGCGTTTGTCAACAACTCCGTCGACGTATCCAACTCGGATGCGATCTCCGCCACCGCCGGTGGCGAAGTCACCGCCGGTGACTATCAAATTCGCACGCTGCAAACCGCCGCCACCCAGCGAACCGGGTCGGCGCGACTAGCGGCTTCATCGGAGGCATCGCTGGGGTTCACCGGAACGCTTTCGATTTCACCATCGGGGTTTCTGGATCAACAAACACCGCTTAGCCGGATCAACAGCGGTCGTGGTATTGAAAACGGGAACCTGCGAATCACCGATCGCAGTGGAACCAGCGCGGACATCGAAATTCAAAACCCGCAATCCATCGACGATGTCTTGGATGCGATCAATGCGGCCGACATTGGTGTCCGCGCGACCACATCGGGCAACGCGATCGAATTGATCGACACGACCGATGCGACGGATTCCAATTTGATCGTTCAACAATTGGGCGACGCTGAAACGGCCGCCGACTTGGGCCTGTGGGGCATCGACGTCGCGGCGACCAACGCCGTGGGCAACGATTTGGTTCCCGCGCTCAGCGCATCGACGCCGCTATCGGCGATCGGTGACGGCATTACCTTGGGCCAAACCGGCGGTTCGGATTCGGCAAGCGACCTGGACGTCACGCTTTCGGACGGAACAACCCTGTCGATTGACTTCGGTGACTTTTCGACGCCCGCGACGACTTCACCGCCCTCACCGGGCAACCCGCCCATCGCCGATCCAACGCTTGGCGACGTGGCGGCATTCATCAATGACCAATACGGTTCACAGCTGTCGGCCAGTGTCACCGATGGTGTGCTGGCGATCGAGGATCTTTCCGGTGGCAGCGGCAGCTTTACGATTCGCGATTCCGATGGCGCGTCGGCGGCGACGGACCTGGGGCTGCTGGGCGATGCCGCTGGCGGCACCATTTCCAGCACGCTACGCAGTCCGCCGCTTCGCGGTACGCGCTTGGAATCGCTGGATGGTGGCAGCGGAATCAGCGGGCTGACCGACTTGGACATCACGCTTGCCGACGGAACCACGTCCAGCGTCGATTTGAGCGGGGCCGAAACCACAGATGAAATCATCGACACGCTCAACGCGGCGGGTCTTTCGTTGATCGCGCGGCTGAATGATGCCGGCAATGGGATTCGTATCCGCGATGTTTCCGGCGGCACCGGTAACTTTACGGTTTCGTCCGTCGACGATACCGCCGCGCGGCTGGGATTGGATCAATCCGTCGACGGCGACATCCTGGTCGGCGAAGACTTGGCGCTGCAAACGGTCAATCGCGCGACGCGTTTGGATGCACTAAACCAAGGCACGGGTATCGATCCGCGTGGCTTTACGATCACGGATTCCAGTGGCCAAAAATCCGCGGTCAACTTGACCGTCGATGGCATCGAAACGGTCGGCGAATTGATCGACCGCATCAACGGCTTGGCGATTGGTGTGCGCGCCGAAATCAATCAAGACGGTGACGGAATCGCCGTCATCGACACCGCCGGCGGTGACGAAACACTGGTGATTGAAGACACCGGATCGGGCACTGCGGCCCGCGACTTGGGCATCGCAGGTACGGCAAGCGACGTCGTCATTGACGGCGTTACCGAATCGGCGCTTGTGGGTTCCGATGCGCTGCGAATCGACGTTGGCACCGACGATTCATTGGCCGACATTGTCGCTCGCATCAACGACGCCCAGCGCTATGTCACCGCATCGATCGGCACCACCGACGACGGCGGTGCTCGCCTGGTGCTGACATCCAACACCGGCGGCGCGGGCGGGCGTTTCGCCGTCAATACCCAAGGTTTCGACCTGGGAATTCAGACCACCACGGCGGCCCAAGATGCCGTCATCGCGGTGTCGGTCGATGGCGGATCCGAACGCTTGCTATCGTCCGCCGACGGCGTCTTTACCATCGACGATGCCTTCAATTCGACCCGTTCATTGACGTCCGAAACGGCCTTGACCGATTTGGCGCCCGCGGCAACTCGGGGAAGTTTCACCATCGCCGATTCCGATGGCAACATTTCGGCGGTGAATTTGACGGTCGACGAAATCACGACGGTCGGCGGATTGGTCGATCGAATCAATTCGCTGGGCCTAAGCGTCAACGCGGCGATCTCCGATGACGGCCAGGCGATTGAATTGACTGACACCGGCACCGGCGGCGAAACGCTGACGGTGACCGATGTCGGCAACGCAAACCTGGCCGAGGCCCTGGGCTTGGCGGGACAGGCGGAGACCGACAGCGGAAGCACTGACAGCAGCGATGGCGCCGCCCGTCTTCGCAGCCGCGAACTGCAATCATCCGACGACGATGGCACCTTCTCGGTGACTGTCAAAGAGCTTTCCAGTGACCCCATCAACGTGCGGGTCGCCCAGGACAACGATCGCGTGATGGACACGATCGACACCTTCATCGACCAGTACAACAACCTGGTCGACAAGGTCGAATCGGTGACGTTTTTTAACGCCGATGAAAACACGGTCGGTCTGTTGTTTGGGTCATCCCAGGTGATTCGAATCACCAGCAGCTACGAACGGATTTTTTCGGGCAACATCGCCGGCGCGGGCGAATTCCGATCGGCCACCCAGGTCGGCATCAATTTTGATGGCGAAGGCAAATTGAAATTGGACCGCACGCGTCTGCGCGACGCGCTGGAGAACAAACCCGAGGCGGTGCAGGCATTTTTCACCGCCGAATCGAACGGCCTGGTCGACCGGCTCAGCACGCTGGCCGACCAACTTGCCGGCGTGGACAACAGCGTACTGTCGTCGCGTCGTGACGCGATTCAGACCCAATCGGAGCGGAACGATGACCGCATCGCCAGCATGAATGTTCGTTTGGAAAAAGAACGCGAGCGACTATTGCGGGACTTCTTTCGTACCGAAGAAGTCATTGCGGGACTGCAATCGCAACAGGACGCGATTGGCAGCATCCAGAGAATCACGATTCCCGAATAAAACGCAGGTAGGACCTTGTCAGCAACTTCACAAGTCGCCCCCGTCACCGATGTGGAAACTCCAACAGACGAAACTTCAAGGGACGTGGAAACCCGCACCGATGCGGCGACCGGCAGCCCCGTGGGTGGCCCGGCCAGCATGATGAGCACCGCCAACGCGAACGGACCCGCCAACGCGAACGGGCCCGCCAACGCGGATGCCTACATCGCCGCGACCGTTTCGTCGGCATCGCCGGCACGCCTCCGATTGATGTTGCTCGAACGAGCCATCGAAGTTGCCCAGCGACTTGCGACCACTTACGAAGACCCGGAAGTCTCCGGACCCAACGAAGATTCCTTGCGATTGTGCGAATTGCTGGCCGAACTGCTCTCCGGTGTCACCGGTAGTTCCGACCCGGGCGAACAGGAAGTCTGCCAGCGGGTTGCCGATTTGTACGTCTTCCTGCTGCAACATTTGATCCAGGCGGAGGTCACCGGTGACGCTCGCGAGATCGCAAAATTGGCCGATATTTTGCGGGTCGAAACGGAGACCTGGCGCGAGGTTTGTGTCGCCGAGGGAGCCAAGCACACCGCCGCCCCCAAAGGCCTGGCGGGATTGAACTTCACCGCCTAGTGAATCTCCGGTTCCATCCCCGGGCTACGGCCGACTAGAAAGTCGAAGTCGCAGCCCCGATCCGCCTGCATCACGTGATCAGCATACAGCTTCAGATAGCCGCGTGAGGCCAGCGGCTCGGGTGAAACCCATTGTTCCCGGCGGCGGTCGATTTCTTCAGCCGAAACGTGCCAGTGGATGCGGCGCGCGGGAATGTCGATTTCAATCATGTCGCCGCTTTGAACCAGAGCGAGCGGCCCGCCCGCGGCGCTCTCGGGTGCAATATGCAGAATACATGTCCCGTAGCTGGTGCCGCTCATCCGCGCATCACTGATTCGGACCATGTCGCGGACGCCCTGTTTCAATAACGTTTTGGGGATCGGCAGCATGCCCCATTCGGGAAAGCCGGGCGCGCCCAGGGGACCGGCATTTCGCAAAATCAAGACCGACGTCGCATCGATCTTCAAATCATCACGATGAATCTCCCGCTTCATCGCCGGATAATCATCAAAGACCCATGCCGGGCCGCGATGGACCAACAAGTCCGGATCGGCGGCCAGCGACTTGATCACACAGCCGCCGGGAGCCAAATTCCCTTTCAACACACACGTGCCGGCGGTTTCGCTAAGCGGTTTTTCCCGGGTTTGAATCACCTCGGGATTGATAATCGTTGCATCGGCGATTTGTTCCCCCAGGGTGATTCCCGAAACGGTCGCCGCCTCGCGATGCAACAGGTTGCCCAGTTCAGCGAGCACGGCCGGCAAGCCGCCGGCCTCGTCCAGGTCTTGCATGAGGAACCTGCCGATCGGGCGAATGTCCGCCAACACCGGCGTGGACTGCGACAAGGTGTCGAAATCATCCAGCGTCAGCGACAAACCCAGCCGCCCCGCAATGGCGATCAAGTGCACGATCGCGTTGGTGCTGCCGCCAATCGCCAAGGTCGCGCGAACGGCGTTTTCCAGCGAACGATGGTCCAGGATTTTTGACGGCCGTCGGTCCTCCCACGCCATTTCGACCGCCAGCCGGCCCGTGCGAACGCCCAGCCGCGCGTGTTCGGCCATGACCGCGGGCACCGATGCCGCCGCCGGCGCCGTCATGCCCATCGCTTCGGCCGCCGACGCCATCGTCGATGCCGTTCCCATCGTCATGCAGGTTCCCGCCGAACGGGCAATGCCATTTTCGATGCCGCACCATTTGCGATCACACAGGTTCCCCGCCAACCGCATGTCCCAGTACTTCCAAGAATCGCTGCCGCTGCCCAGGACGGTGTTCTCAAACCGCCCCGGCAACATCGGCCCGGCCGGAAGAAACACCGACGCAATGTCGGCACTGATCGCACCCATCAGCATCGCGGGAACCGTCTTGTCGCAGCCGCCCATCAGCACCGCCGCGTCGATCGGATGACAACGAAGCACCTCCTCGGTCTCCATCGCCAACAGATTCCGGTACAGCATCGTTGTCGGCTTCATCAGCATTTCGCCCAACGACATCACGGGCACTTCGACGGGAAAGCCACCGGCTTGCAAGACCCCGCGACGAACATCCTGCAACCGCTGCGGAAAATGCGAATGACAGGTATTCAGATCGCTGTACGTGTTCAAAATCGCCACGACCGGCCGGTCGCGATAATCGTCGTCGTCGACGCCCATCCCTTTCAAACGAGATCGGTGACCAAACGAACGCATGTCGTCGGGCTGGAACCAACGAGCCGAACGAAGCCGGGATGGATCACGGGAGGCGGGATCACGGGACATGCGAATAGCCAAACGGTGAAGAATGACGCGGTAAAAAAACGACGATGCCGGACGAAAATGAACGTTTACGAAAATGGAAACGCGATCTGAATCAAACGACTGCGTTGATTCGGTCGGCGCTCGTATAATTAGGGTATGAGCCAAACCGTTGAAGTGCGTTGCAACCAGTGCGGAAACATCACCCATGTCGCCGGTGCCCCCGGCCAGGCATTGAATTTCCGCTGCCCCGGCTGCGGCCAGAGCTTATCGGTTTTCATACCGCAAGGCGCCACCGGTAACCCCGGGATCGAGACCACCGCCAGACGCCAATCGGCGTCGGCACGCTCGAGTGCACCGAATCGTTCGAAGGCGGGCGGCCTTGGCAATACGATCTTTTGGGTCGTCGTCGGGTTGCTGTTGGCCGGAACGATGGCCGCGGGCGGGTTGCTGGTTTATGTCATGACCTCCCCCACGCCCGAAGGGAAACCCAGCGAAGTCCTGCATGAACTGTTGGCCGGAACGTCGCTTTCCAACGAAGCCGACACACGCGAAAGTCCGCCGGGCGAAGCTTCGGATGTTGGCACCGCGCGTTCCACCACCATCACCGACTCCAAGCCGCCACAATCGCAATCCCATTCGCCCGCACCTTCGCTGGGCCCCATCGAGTCGCGGACCGGCGACGCGATCCTGGACGAATACCTCGCACTGGCCAAGGCGTTTCCCACAAAGTTGACCGATCGACGCCGGATCCAAGACGAGGCCCAGTTGAGTCGCAGTTTGTTTCGCCGCGCCGTGTTATCAAAGCAGGGAACGCGAACCGCTCAAGCCAACTACCAACGCGAAATCGAACGAATGGAATCCGATGGCGGATCGCTGCGGCTGTATGCGGCCGTCTTTCGAGTCAACCAATTGGACCCCGCGAAGTATGATCGCAGCGGACGTTGGTGGCGCTGGATGCTGGACCGCTTGATCCATGGCCCTTACTTTCAATTGACGATTCCGTCCGACAAAATTTCGGAACAGGAATTTCATCGTCAGCACATCCGCTTGCGCGAGATTGCGAGAATCGTCTTCGCGTTGGAGACACCCGCGACGGCGGAACAAATCGCATCGCTGCAAAAATATTTTGAGCCCATTAAGGCTTTGGCCCAAAAGATCAATCAAGACAAGCTGACGATGG
This sequence comes from Planctomycetota bacterium, assembly GCA_039201055.1. Classification (GTDB taxonomy): domain Bacteria; phylum Planctomycetota; class Planctomycetia; order Pirellulales; family Pirellulaceae; genus Rubripirellula. The sequence continues at coordinate 9,779 of JBCCRW010000191.1, forward strand.
ACCCGTATTGGGAATATGCCGATGCGATTTCTTTATATCGTGACGCGATCGCGCGCCACATTCGCGAAAACAAGGCAGCGATTGTGGCGCAGCGGGAACTGGCGGTCACGCTGGCCGACTTGGGCTATTTGATCGGCCAGGCCCAACGGCCGATGGTGGAAGACGGTCATTCGATCCATCGAGCGATGAATCACTGGAAAGCCAAAGGTCGCCCAGACCAGGGTCAATTCCGCTTCGACCTCGATTTGGATTAAACGGCGAGTAAAGCCTACTCGTACTCCTACTCCTACTCGTACTCGAAGCTCAACGGTCGATGGAACACCCCCCAATCACTCGAAGCAGCGGTCGAGTACGAGCACGAGTACGAGCACCGCGTCGCATCGCCTTGCGGCTTTAACTCCAGTCCAGAAAACGGTGCACCTCGATCCGGACACGTTCACCTCGGAAACTCAGGGCGACGTTGTAGTCGTTTTGCCGCATTTCAATCGCAAAGCGATGGCAGCTGGTAGCCCGGGAGGCAAGTCCGGAGACCTGTATCACAACGAATCCCAAGTCGCGGAGCGACGACAGAAACGAGCTGCTGGATACCGCGGGACTCGTTGCCCTCGTTCCCCAGCTCAGACTCGGAACGCGATGTCTTGGAGGCTCCCGCCTCCGTCCCGAGCGCGCGATACCCGGCCCGTCGCTTGAGGCTCCAGTCACGGCTCACAGGCATCATCCGCGCAACTGAGCCGCTGGCCGAGCTGTAAGCGAATCCACGGGTGGCAGATTTTGGCTCGTTCCCTGGCTCTGCCTGGGAACGCGATGTCTTGGAGGCCCCGCCTCCGTCGCGAGCGCGCGATACCCAGCCCGTGCGCTTGAGGCTCCAGTCACGGCTCACAGGCATCATCCGCGC
>JBCCRW010000192.1:0-10614 GCA_039201055.1 Planctomycetota bacterium
GCCGTGGGCGGGCCGAAATGGGACGACCCGTCGGCAAAGACTCGTCCCGAAGCCGGGCTGCTGAAAATCCGCAAAGAACTCGGCCTGTTCGCGAATTTGCGTCCCATCAAAATGTTCGATGAATTGGCGGACGCCTCGCCGCTGCGGCCCGAGATCATTGCCGGCACCGACATTTTGTTCTTTCGCGAATTGACCGGCGGCGTTTATTTTGGCCCCTCATCACGCGAGGGCAGCGGCGATGACGAAACGGCCCAGCAATCGATGGTGTATTCGGCGGGCGAAGTGGCGCGGATCGTGCGTTTGGCCGCTCAAGCCGCACGCGGCCGAGACAATCGGCTGACCAGTGTCGACAAAGCCAATGTTCTGGAACCGAGTCGTTTGTGGCGGCAAACGGCACAGCGGGTGATGACCGAAGAAGTCCCCGACGTCCAGTATGACGTCGTCCTGGTCGACGCGATGGCGATGCACTTGATCAATCGCCCCGCCGACTTTGACGTGGTCGTGACCGGCAATTTGTTTGGCGACATCTTGACCGATGAAGCGTCGATGTTGCCCGGTTCGCTGGGCATGTTGCCGTCGGCGTCACTGGGCAGTTCCGGCCCGGGTTTGTATGAACCGATTCACGGGTCAGCACCCGGCATCGCCGGTCAAGGGATCGCGAATCCGCTGGCAACCATCTTGGCCGCCGCCATGATGCTGCGGCATTCGCTAAATGATCCCGCAGCGGCGGATCGAATCGAAAAGGCGGTCGGTGCGGTCCTGGCCGACGGTTTGCGGACCGCCGACATCGCACGTGGCGGCCCGGCGGTATCGACCGACGAAATGACCGACGCCGTGATCGCTCGATTGGCATGACACAAACGACGGAAGCCACGAATGCACTCGCGACGGCGGCGGCGAATGGGGTGCGAGCGGGCGATTGGTACAGTCCGCGGACCTATGGGCTGATCGCGATCGTCTTGGTCGGCTTGATCATCGCGACCTTGATCGGCGTGCTGCTGTCACGCCGCGAAAATCCGCGGATTGAACCGGCGATCTTGCGGCGATTCAATCACAAGCTGCGGGTGTGGTGGTTGATGCTGTCGATTTTCGCGGTCGGCTTTCTGTTGGGACGGATTGGCGTCGTCGTGCTGTTTGGTTTGTTGTCGTTTTGGGCGTTGCGTGAATTCATCACGATGACGCCAACACGTCGCGGTGATCATCGCAGTCTGTTTTGGGTGTTCTTCATTTTCACTCCCTTGCAATATCTGCTGGTCGGTTTTGGCAGCCAGCCACCCGGTTGGCTCGGTGGTCCCAAAGTCGACTACTACAACTATTACAGCATCGTGATCCCGGTTTATGCGAGTTTGTTTATCCCCGCACGGGCCGCGATCGCCGGCGACTACAAACGGTTTTTGGAACGGTCGGCCAAGATTCAAATGGGCTTGCTGATTTGTGTTTATGCGTTGTCCTATGCACCGGCGCTGTTGGATTTGACGCTGCGGCCCACCGGCGGCACCAATTGGCAGGGCAACAGCGTCACGTTGCTGATTTTCTTTGTCTTGGTTGCCCAACTTGCCGTGGTGTTTGAACGCTTTTGGGGGCGATTGGCGGGACGCACGGTGATCGCGCCGCGCATCAATGGTTCGCGAACCTGGGAAGGTTTTGCCGGGTCGATGGTGACCACGGGCTTGGTGGCGGCCGCGCTGGCTTGGGCGACGCCGTTTTTATCCTGGGAAGCCGGTTTGATGGGGGCCGTGCTATCCATGATGTCCCTGGGTGGCACGATGACGATGAGCGCGATCAAGCGGGACCGGGGCGTCACGGACACGGGGACGCTGGTGCAGGGACATTCCGGCGTGCTGGATCAAATCGACAGCATGTGTTTCGCCGCGCCGGTGTTTTATCACCTGACTCGCTTCTTTTGGGCTGTTTAACGTGACGCTACGTTTGTTCGACACGCACGCCCACTTGAATACCGATCCGCTGCTGGGCGACGTCGACGCGGTCGTCGAAGCCGCTCGCCAATCCGGATTGGAGGGCATTGCCGTGATTGGCATCGACGTCGCGACCAGCCGTATCGCGGTGGACTTGGCCGGAAAGCATTCGGGCTATTTGCACGCGGTCGTCGGCATCCAGCCCAACACGATTGCCGAATCAAAGCCGGGCGATTTTGAAATCATCGAGCAGTTGGCGGCGATGCCGGGAGTCCGCGGGATTGGCGAAACGGGCCTGGATACCTATTGGGACGACACACCGCTGGACCAGCAGCAAACGGCATTTGATTGGCACATGGATTTGTGTCGCCGTAGCGGTCTGCCCATGGTGATTCACATGCGGGAGTGCGGGCCGTTGATTGTGGACGCGCTCAAGCGTCAATCCAGCGTCCCGCCAGGCATCATGCATTCGTTCACCGGCGACTGGGATATCGCCAGCGAATGTTTGGATGCGGGATTGATGATCAGCTTCGCGGGCATGGTGACATTCAAGAAAAGCGACGATCTGCGGGAGGTGGCAAGACGCGTGCCCGCGGATCGCTTGTTGGTGGAAACCGACGCGCCGTATTTGAGTCCAGAACCACTGCGCGGCAAACGGCCCAATCGCCCCGAACGTGTTGAACACACGCTACGCTGCTTGGCCGAGGTCCGCGGTGTGGACGCCGATGAATTGGCCGAGCAAACGACGGAAAACGCAAAGCGGATTTTTCAACTTCCGTAGTGGTTGGTTGCATGTTTTGGGCATCGCACAGTCGCACGACTTGACGGGTCGCTTTTTCGACTCGGAGGGTCGAGCTACTTAGTTTTTTGACTCGGAGCGCACGAAACAAAGGACAGACAAACATGACCGTGCGATTCATTTTGATGCCGGGCCTGGGTGCCGATCGCGATTTGTTTTATCCCCAGCTGGAAACGCTCGGCGATTCGCTGCGAGTCATCGATACCGTGGACGACGCTTCGCTTTGGCGGCAACCACCATCGATGTCACTGGCCGCCGAAACCCTACTTCGGCAGATACGGCCACTGATTCCCACAGATGGGAATTACATCCTCGGTGGCATGTCCTTCGGCGGCTCGCTGGCGATCGAGATGCTTCGTCAGCTTCAGAAAGACGACGCGTATCCGCGACCCTGCAAGATCGCGCTAATCGCATCGAATCGCACTTCCGACAGCATTTCAAAGAGCTTTCGTATCAATCGAGCGTGCGGTTCGTTGCTTCCCGGTTTCCTCATTCGCGGCGGTTTGGGATTGGCATCGAAACTGTTCGCACGCCGTGAGCGGCTCGATACAGAACAAGCGACGCGATTGCGGGCGATGGCCGATCGGGCTTCCATCGAACATTTGCTGTGGGGTGCCAAAGCGATTGCAAGGTGGCAGCTTGGCGATGATGACATCAAGAACCTCGACGTCCCGATTCAACAGATTCACGGCCAAAAAGATTGGGTGATTCCGATATGCCCGCGTCATGTCACGCACACGATCGCTGACGGCAGACACCTAATCACTTGGACTCATCGCGACGTCATTGACGAATGGCTCGGGGGCGAGCAAAAGCAATTGGATCGTGATTCACAGGTTGATGGCCCGGACCAGTGAGCGGCGAGGCGCTATCGGCCGGTATCAGTGAGCGGCGAGGGGCTAGCCGCCGGTATCGGCACCGGAAACCGACGGCTAGCGCCTCGTCGCTCACAAACGCAATGCTGCTGATGACATTCCGTTTTCCGCGATCATTCTTCCAGCATCATTTGCAGACCGGTTGCGGTTTGCACGTCGTTGAAGAAATCGTTCTGGATCTCAGCCGACCCGTTTACACGGAAAGCCGCGATTTGGCGTGGGAATGGCTGCCGGAATTGTTCGCGGAGCGATTCGATTGATGGTTCGAAATTCGTCGGCTCGATCACATAGAACACGCTTTCGGTTCGATTCGGGCCCACCCCGATACCGCCAACGTCAGTCGCGAATGTTGCGGCCATAAATTTGTCGCCCACATTGTCCAAATCCGAAACGTTGCCGATCACCGAACCCATTTGCATCGCCACCAACCAGGTGAACGGGCCAAGCTCGGATTTGTATTGCTGTGCACGATCCTCGGGCACCTGTTCGCTTAGCGACTTTCCGGATTCACGAATTTCGAGCGCCAGTTTCTCGGCGGCTTCCCTGGCCAAACGCCTAGCTTCCATGCGTTTGAGTGCTTCAACGACCTCGTCTCGCACTTCTTCTAATTCCGGCGTGTAGGGCTGTCGCTCCGCCGTCTTCCAAGACACGTAGTTCTTTTCGGCGATGTCATCAATCGTCAACAGCGGCTGAAACAGCTGCCGTGGTTCGGCCTGAAATTGAGGATTGCCGAACATGTAAAAGCTGAACGCGTTGCCGCGGACGTTGATCTGCAGCGTGTCCTCGTAGGAATCCGCGATTTCCTCGTCCTGCATTTCGACGACGTCGACCAGTTCGAATTCCTTGAATTCGGAACCGTACCTTTCGGCGAGCGCTTTGATATCGGGTCGTTTGGGTTCCGCGATCGTCTCGACGTCGTCCGATGACTTCGTCAATTCGTACATGGACCGTTCGCGGAAATAGTTGTTCATGATTGTGCGAAGTTCAACAACTCGTTGACGCACCAACTCGCGTGCTCGCGGGCGGGCGAGGTCGTCGGCGATGATGTCGCGGACCTCCTCGAAGGGCTTGAATTGATTTTCCGCTGGCGGTTTGGGCGTGTCCTCCCCGGCATTTTCGGCGCTATCCCCGTCGGCGGCTGTGTTCCCGTCGGCGGCTGTGTCCTCGTTGGTTGCGGCGGCAGGCGGGTCTTCCATCTCACCCGCGGCGGCGTCCGCCGTGCTGGATTCCGTTTCGTCAGTGGATTGTGTTTCGTTGGATTGCGGGGCCGGGTCCGTTGTTTCGTCGGCGGCCGCTTCCGTGGTCGCAGGCGGATCATCGCCATCGTCCTGCCGGGCCGCGACCAACCGAATGGCACGCGTTGGGTTCACGGATGCTGAATCATCGCCTTCCTGCTTGCCGGTCTCCGACTTCTCTGTCTTCGACTTGCTAGTCTCGGGCTTGTCCGATTCAGTCGCATTCGTTTCAGTCGCATTCGTTTCAGTCGCATTCGTTTCAGGTTTGTCCGCTTCTGGCTTGTTCGTTTCAGGTTTGTCAGTCTCAGGCTTGGCGGTTTCTGGCTTGTCGGTTTCCGGCTTGTCGGTTTCCGGCATGGAGTCCTGCCCGGTCGCCGTCCCGCCGGCGTCGATCACCGGTGCATCATCCTGCGGCGTTTCGGTGCCCTCCTCATTCATCTCGGCCGGGTCGTTATCGGCACCGCCATCGGTTTCGTCTTCATCGGCGCCGTCGGTGGTCGGACCATCCAAGTCCATTTCGTCGGGTAGAGGCATTCGGAATGCCCCGCCCAATTTGCGACGCTCGTATTCGGCCCTCAGCTCCGATTCGTCAATCTTTTGCTTTTCACGCTCGACCATTTCCTTGAAATCAAACGCGACGGATTCGATGGTCGCTGCGTAGCGGCGATGAAAGCCCGGTTCGGGAGACGCGTTGGAGCGATCGCGATCCTTGGCGGCTTCGTACAGCTGATTAACCGCCGCGTCACTGACGTCGGCGTCGTTGTCCATAAAATCATTGGTTAACACGCCGTACGTGTTCACACTGGCCTGCCGATTCAGCTTCAAAAACGCCTCCCACATTTGCATCGGCGTCTTCAGCTCCATGTTGCCCATCGCGACGGCAGCTGTGCCGCGTCGCTCGAACAGGCGGGCCAACAGGTGACTCCGCAATTGCTCGTAAAGGTGCTGCCGCCCCATCTGGTTCCGCGTTTCCTTGGCCAGCCGGGCATCGACTTCGTTGTCGGTGAAGCGTTCGTCGGTGAATTGATCCAGCCAGGCGTCCAAGTCTCCGTCGACCAAATCAAATCCCTGTTCACGGGCCGCGTTGGCGTAGGCCAGGGTGGCAATGGATGTCTGGGCGCTGGAATTTTGGTTGATTCCGATACTTCGAATTTGGCCGCTGGACGAATCGACGGCAAATTCCGCAACGCGAGGCTGGCCACCCTTTTTGATCGTGTCCTCGGCCAGCTTCCGCAAAAATCGAATTGTGTTTTGGTGGTTCCGAGTGAAGTAGTTGACCCGCTCGCGTGTCAGTTCGGTCCCCGCGAAGCGCGCGACAACCTGGCCGCCTCCACCACCGGGGCTGCCCTGCATGGCCGGTAGCACCACGAAGGCGAACAACGCCAGCAGCGTCAATCCGACCATTAATGGCTTGAGGTTTTTTCGGAAAACTTCGAACGGGCTGTAACTCATCTTGTCTCTCGGCTTGACAAATTTGCCCCACCCCAGAAATCTTGCGTGGGCCAAGTCCGAGAGCGTATCGCCGCTCGGCGAAAAGGGTCAAGTGCCAAACGTGCGCCGCCGCCCCACCCAGCCGACCGATTTGGCCCGCGCGCTAGCGTGTTTGGGGCGACCGGCTTGCTCCGTTGTCGGCCGGTTCCCATTGACCATCATCCACCCAAATCCCTTCGGGACCCCTTATTCACCATGGCGAAAACCTCCAGCGGCGGCGGGAAAAAATTGGTGATTGTCGAATCACCAGCCAAAGCCAGAACGATCGCCAAGTTCCTGGGATCGGGGTATCTGGTCGAGGCCAGTATCGGGCACATCCGCGATCTTCCGGCCGGCAAAAAAGAGGTCCCCGAAACCTACAAGGCCGAGCCATGGGCGTATTTGGGCGTCAATACGGAACAAAATTTCGAACCGCTGTACATTGTTCCCAGCGAAAAAAAGAAGCAGGTCAAAAAGCTTAAAGACGCGTTGAAACAGGCCGACGAACTGTTCCTGGCGACCGACGAGGATCGCGAGGGCGAGGCGATTTCGTGGCACCTGATGGAAACGCTCAAGCCGAAGGTGCCGGTGCATCGCCTGGTTTTTCATGAAATCACCAAGGAAGCCATCACCGGCGCCTTAAACGCCACCCGCGAAATCGATTCGAACCTGGTCCAGGCCCAGGAGACACGCCGGATTTTGGACCGGCTGTACGGTTTCGATATGTCCAATTTGTTGTGGCGCAAGATCGGCAAAGGCACCAGCGCCGGACGCGTCCAGAGCGTCGCCGTGCGGCTGGTTGTCGATCGCGAACGCGAACGCATGGCGTTCACCAATTCGACTTACTGGGATTTGGAAGCCGATTTTGTCACCGGCAAAAACGAAACACTGACCGCCAGTCTGGCCACCGTCGACGGCCGCAAGCTCCCCAGCGGAAAAGACTTTGATTCCAGCACCGGAAAGCTAAAAAATCCTGAACTCTTGCAGATGGACGAAGCGGCGGCCACCGATTTGGCCGCCAAATTGGCCAGCGCCGACTTTGTCGTGCAGTCGGTCGAGGTCAAGCCGTTCACCCAGCGGCCCTATCCACCGTTCACGACCAGCACGATGCAGCAGGACGCGAACCGAAAACTGGGTTTTGGCGCCAAACGCACGATGCAAGCCGCCCAGCGCTTGTACGAAAATGGCTACATCACCTACATGCGGACCGATTCGACAATCCTGTCCAACGAAGCCGTTCAAGCGGCTCGCGGTTTGGTCCGATCGCACTACGGTGACGAATTCTTGCACCCGAGCGTGCGGAGTTACAAAAGCAAGGTCAAGAACGCCCAGGAAGCTCACGAAGCCATCCGCCCGGCCGGCACCCAATTTCGGCTGCCCGATGACGTCAAAGGCGAATTGGACAGCGACCAATTCCGACTTTACGACCTGATCTGGAAACGCACGGTCGCCTGCCAAATGGCCGATGCCAAGAAGCAACGCATGACGGTCACCGTCGCCGGCGGCAATACAACGTTCACGGCCAGCGGTACCAGTATCCTGTTCGAAGGTTTTTTGCGGGCCTACGTCGAAGGGTCGGACAATCCCGATGCCGCGCTCGCGCAACGCGAAACGATTCTGCCCGCCGTCCAGCAGGACGAAGCGTTGTCGGGAAAGCGTTTCGATCCCAAAAGTCATACCACCCAACCGCCCGCTCGATTCACCGAAGCGACGCTGACCAAAACCCTGGAAGAACGCGGCATCGGCCGACCCAGTACCTACGCATCGATCATCGGGACGATCACCGACGAACGGCGGAACTACATTGTCAAAAAGGGCTCTGCATTGGTGCCCACCTGGCGGGCCTTCAGTGTCACTCGGCTGATGGAGATGCACTTCGAAACCCTGGTCGACTATGAATTCACGGCCGAACTCGAAGACTTCCTGGACGCCATCAGCAACAACCAAGCCGAACGCGACGCCTACCTGCAAAAATTCTATTTTGGCGATGATTCCAACGACAAACACAACGTCGGTTTAAAGGATCGCCTGGCCGGCAAGCTGGAAGAAATCGACGCCAAACAAACCGCGATGTTCCTGTTGGGCGAACCCACAACGGGCGAGCACCGGGAGCCCGTCCATGTGCGCGTCGGCAAGTATGGGCCGTATTTGGAACAGGGCGAACGGAAGGCACCCATTCCCGACGGTTTGCCGCCGGACGAATTGGACCTTCCCAAGGCCATCGAATTATTGGACCAGGGTCAGGTGGAAGACGAACCGCTGGGTCTGCATCCCGATACCAACCAACCGGTTTATTTGAAAGTCGGACGCTTTGGTCCTTATATCCAATTGGGTGAAAACGATGATCCCGAAAAACGGAATCAGGGTCTTCTAAAAAACATGACGGCCGAATCGGTCGACTTTGCAACCGCGTGCAAGCTGTTGACGCTGCCGCGAAATCTGGGCGAACACCCCGAGATGAAGGAGCCGGTCGAGGCCTTCGATGGACGCTATGGACCGTATGTCAAATGCGGCAAGGAAACCCGCTCGTTGCCGGCGGAAATTTCGCCCCTGGAAGTGACCTTTGAAAAGGCCCTGGAACTGCTCAAACAGCCCAAAACGCGGGGCAAACGCGCGCCCAAGGAACCGATCCGGGTGTTCGAAAACAAGTCGCCGGTCACCGAGGACGAAGTCAAAATCATGGACGGCTTCTATGGCCCCTACGTGACCGATGGCGAAACCAACGCATCGCTCCGCAAGGGCATGGACGCCAAGGAATTGAAGTTCGAAGAGGCGTTGGATCTACTCGCCGAGCGGAAGGCGAAAGGGCCGACGAAGAAAAAGAAGAAAAAGTCGAGTAAGAAAAAAGCGACCAAGAAGAAAGCCGCAAAGAAAAAGAAAACGACCAAGAAAAAAGGCGTCAAGAAAAAGACGTAGTCTTACGACGTCCGTGGGTCATGAAAGGGGTAGTGGACGAGGTCACGAGTCCAAAGTAGCACGCCTCTCCGAGGCGTTTCATTTTATTCGCCTCGGAGAGGCGAGCTACTGAGCTACTTTGGTGGGTTCTCCTTCTCATAAAAATTGGTGATGTCAATCCCGCCGCGGCGCTCGTCTTCCAACAACCTCAAACGCGATTCCAAACGCTGAATGCGTCGCGCCATTTGCGGGATCAGGTCTTCACTTTGGTCCAGCGGTTTGGGACGCGGCACCTCGGGATATCCCAAATGTCGCTGCATCGCGGCGAACAAATACAAAGGATCTTTGCGGCGATTTCCAAACGCGATCCGGCCCTCCTTGCGTCCGAAAAGAAACGGGCCTTTCCCCTCGGTCGATCGGCCCGCCGCAACCAGTTGTTCGCGAAATTCCTCGCTGGCGAAAAAGAGCAAATCCGACAAATCGATCAGCCCAATCTCGGCGCGGAATTTCAAAATCCACTTCGCCCAGTCGGTGTCGTAAAGTGGATCCGAGGCGACCGCGGTCAGCCCCTTGTCATAGGACAAGCGGTTTCTGCAGATCGCTTCGAAGTGAAAGAAAAACATGCCCTGACGATCGGCACCCGCACCACGGTATTTGGCTTCACCTTCCAAAATTTGAAGTGCCGCACCCATGGTGAAACGACCGGCCTCACGCTCCGCCTGGGCCACTAGGAACGATTGAAACGGCGTGAAATAGTGCGCAAGCCGATACATCGCCGGGGCCATTTGCCCGGAGTGTTTCAGTTCGGTCGACAAGAAGTCGACGGCCAGCGGTAGCTTGGTGGTCGTCAACAATTCATAACGCACCTGCTCCAGCAATTCCTGCATCGGCAATTGCTCTTCGTGCCGCTGCCGCAGCAGTTGAAACAGGTAACCCTGCTCCACGTATTCGGCAGCATCAAGGATCGACTGGGCAGGCTGCGGGCTCATCTTCAAGCAACGCTTAAACAATAAATGGTGCGCCTCTCCGAGGCGGAACGCAAAGTAGCTCGCCTCTCCGAGGCGGATCGCAAAGTAGCAACCATCGTGCTGCTAAATTCGCAGCTACTTAAAGCTTAGCAACGTTTGGACGGCCGCGTTCGTTGAAACTAGGCCTCGTGGAGCGTCAGAATGAAGTTCTGGCGTTGGGAAGATCAGCCGACTGGCGTTAGCCCTCGGCCGTCAAAAGGTTGGTATTGACGTGCATTGATGAAAGTCGACCCTTGTCCTTTCGTCGCATCCTTGATGCGTTAAAAGAAAACCGATGGCTAAGCGTGAGTCGACCGCGGAGCGGTCAAAGAAATTAGCCGGTGGTAAGCGAACCGAGCCCCAGCGAGTGTTCGTGCCACCTCCGGTAAACCGTGATGTTCGCCCCTCGTGACGCCC
>JBCCRW010000193.1:0-10584 GCA_039201055.1 Planctomycetota bacterium
TCGGGTTTCAAATCCGATAGTTGTTCAAACGAAGTACCATCGGGTGCTTTGCCGAGTCCGAAATAGATGCCCGCGATGGCGGCATCCACCGTTCGGTAAAGCCAACCCAAGCCCAGCAGAATCATGAAAATGCCGGGAACGACGTACCGGACGATCCGCGGCCCCGAAACCGAAGTGCCAGATGCCGACGTGACACGATTTCCCGGCGGCGGTCCCGTCACGTGCACCGGGCTGGCATACGGGTTCGCGACGCCGGCTACCGTGACGCCGGCCAAATTTGGCGGGGAGATCTGAATTGGGTCAAGCGGAACACCACCGGATACCGGAACACTTTGCGGCGGCACATTCGGCACCGGTCCGGGTGGCATCGTTGTTCGGCGTGGCGGGCCAACGGGCGTCAGCACGGGGCCCGCGACGGTATCGGGTAACGGTGATGCCGAAACCGATGATGCCGAAACCGATGCCACCGAAAACGTCTGACGACAACTTGGGCACCGCGCCATTTTGCCGGCCGCCTGGGTCGGCAAACGCAAACGCTTATGGCAATGCGGACACAAGATTTCAAATTCGGCCGCCGGCGTATTCACCGAACCGGCGGCGTTCACTGAGTTGGCGGCCTTCACTGAGTTGGCGGCCTTCACTGGGCTGGCGGGGTTCACGGAACCCGGCACGTTGACCGCACGCGGCGGTGGCCCGGTCGCCGGCTGGGCACGCTTCTCCGGTGCAACACCCGGCGAACTTTCCGGTGCCAGCGTGAGCGAATCCTCCGGTGCATCGACTCGCTGTTTGTTCGACGCGGGAAGTGTGGTGTGGTTGGACCCGGCCGAGCGCTGGCCCGCGACCAAGCCCGAAGCGCTGGCATTTTGCCTGGCCAAAAAACTTCGGGCCGGAATCCACATCCCCTTCACGCCCTGCCGAATTTCGCCCCTTGGGTCCCGCCGCAGCCGCTCCAGCGCCATCGATGGCGTAAACGGGCCCAGTTCGACGCCGCCCTGCCGCAAAAAGAAGCCGGAGCGGGTGAGTTCGGCGAACCGATTCAGCACCACCCTGGCGTCGACCCATTCGCTGCCACCCTGACGCACCTGGGTCCCGGCGATCGGCCCGGCGGCCAAGCGGTGACGCATTTCGACCTCCGACAGCGGGCCGATTTCATTTCCATCGCGGAGAACGAACCAGCCCGCATCGCTCATCGTCGGACGCTTTCCTGTGACGGGTTACCAGTCGGCACGTTGCGTTCCGAAGCCGCGACGGAATTCGGCAAAGTCCAACAGGTCGACGGTGCCGTTTGCGTCAAAGTCGAAACGATGGCCGATGTCCACGGCGGTCCCAAAATCCGCTCGGAAATCCGCAAAGTCGAACAGGTTGGTCGTCCCGTCACCGGTGCTGTCGCCCAGCACTCGGAAAAAGTCATCGCTGCGCTCGTCGCCGAATACGTAATTGCCTTGCCCGGCCGCGTTGGAACCGGCAACGCGAAGCTTCGTGTAGTCGATCGTCAGAATGAAGTCACCCGCCGCGAGCCCAAAGGCACTGCTGCCCATCGCTTCGGCAAAGGGCCCGGCGAGCACATCGAGTTTGGCGGTGGTGATCTGGTCGATCGTTGTCAGCGTCACATCCACATTGACTTGGTCACCGGTCACCCGCTCGGTGATCACAAACGCATCCGTCGCCCCGTCGACCATTTCGACCGGCCCGGCAAAATCCACTTGCAGCGAGCGGATGACCGAGCGTTGGGGGCTGCCGTCGCCGATGATCACTTCACCATCGACCTGGACGGCATCTTCAATGACCCAGGGATAATCTTCGACCTCGCCATCTTCGGCCAAACCCAAGGGGCCCAAACCGCCCGCGGACGAAAAGCGGAATCGCGCGTACGTTTGCCCCTCGCTGGCATCGCCGGGGACGTCGATTTGCAAATCATTGGTTCCGCCTTGGACACTGACGTCATCGAGCACCCGTTCGCCGGGGTCAAAGGTGCCACTTGAATCCCAATCCACCCATGCCGACAACAAACCGGCCTGGCTTGTCACAACCGACACGTCGACCGTTGATCCCACATAGGTCGTCGCGGCAAAGGTGACGCCGTCGTCATCGGCGGCCGGGTTGCCCGGATCGCCATCGTCGTCGGCGCTGCGGCTGGCACCCAAAAAGCCGCCCAGCAGCAAATGACCGGCACCGTTATCGGAAATCAACGTGCCGTACGATTGCGGTGCCGACCCGTAATCAATGCCGTCGGGTTCCACCTCGTTGATTTGACCGATCAGCGAGGTCACGAACAGGTCTTCGGTGCCATCGTCGATCAGGCGAATTTCGAAACCTTCAACACCTTCGACGTCCAAGTCGCCGGCGACCTGGAACGTCAAGCTTGCCGATTCGGCGTCGGCTAAAAACTCCAGCGTTCCCGATGGAAGGACACCGCCAACAAAATCGTCGGGGGAAACCGGATTGGCACCACTGGGGACCACTTCCCAAGCCACGTTGCTGACCTGGTCCAAATCGCCGGTACGCAAAACAACCGTTTCGTGGGTCACGGCGGACAAGTTCCCCTCGTTGACCACCGCCACCGCGGAAACGGCTTGCTGCGGGATGTCCAAATCGTAGCGGGTCCAGGTCTTGTTAGTGTCCCAGCCAAAGTTTTGCCAGGTGTTCCACGTTTGCGCGCCATCGACGCTGTATTGCAGCGTCAGGTCCTCGCCCTGTTCGGTGGCATTGCCACCGTTGGAACCGCTTCCGGAAATGACGTCGAACGACAGCGCCTGGTCCGGCAGTAAGGTCTGCGGTGCTAGCTCGGCCAGACGCGGTCGCTCGGGACCGCCGAAGACCAGGGCATTTCCGTCGGTGCCTTGAAACCGGTCGCTCGCTTCGACATTCGACAAACGGGTCCACTGGACGTCGTCGACATCGGGATCAAAGTCGTCGATGGGCGTCGAACTGCTGCCTTCGATGATGGCCAGATTGTCGATCGCCCAATGATCGAATTGGTTACCCGAATGCACGTTTTGAACGAAGCGAACCAGGGTACTGCTGGTCGGCAAACTGAACGCGTCGTCGTCGTCTTCGATGTCACCGCGAACAAACGCGCGTGCCTCACGCGGCACCGCGCTGCCCGAAACGATCTCGCCGATGCGAACAAAGAACGTCTCATTTTCCTCAAGCCGCACGTCACCGATGGTGTTCAACGTGATCATGACGCTGCTTTCGCCGGGGCCAAAATCAGCCGTCCCGGTGGGAAACACACCGCCCTCGAAATCATCGGGGCTGGCCGCATAAAGCGCGCCATTGGCGTCGACCGACCAATCGACCGATAGCGGCGCGGTGACGTCGCCGGTGCGAACCATTTCAAACGAATACGTTCGTGTTTGACCGGGCGCCGCTTCGACCAAATAGGTGTCCGAGGTGCTCAGCGTTTCAAAGAAGACTTCGCTTTCATCGTTGATGATGGTCGCCGATGCAACGGAATTTTCCGTGGTCCATCCGGCGGTCTCCGACTGGATTTCAATCGCAAAAAATTCATCCGCTTCGACGATCGCGTCGCCGGCCACCGCGATCGAAACGGTCGCGGTTAATTGATCCACACCGAACGTGACCGATCCCATGGGCGCCACGTTACCGACAAAGTCAGCGGCGTCGGCTTGGCTGCGATAGTTGCCGCCCTGTTCGTCCGGATCGACGCCAGCCATCCGATAGGAAACGGTCGATTCGACACTGGTGTCGCCGCTGCGGGTGATCGTGAAATCATACGTGGTGCTGGAACCGGCATCGGCTTCGACTTGCTGGCCATTGACTGCCTCGATCGAAAACTGGTCGCTGGACGGGTCGACGATCGTGCCACGAATCCAATATTGGCCCAGGCTGCCGTAATCGGGATAGCCGACAGGATTTTCTAAGGTCCACGGCGGGTTTTCGGGATCGGACACCGTATCGGTGATTGGGTCATAAACGGCGTGGCTGCTGACACCTTCGACACGCAGCGAATAGGTCCCGGCGGCCAAATCCAAATCGACAAACTCCGCCGTCAAATCGCCCAGCGGATTGGACTGGGCGACCAACGTACCGGTATCGTCATAAATGCCCGCCCAGATATCCAGGTTGGGCCGATCGTTGAACGGATCAATGTTCAAATTGATCTGTCCGGCGCCGGTTTCAAAGCGAAAAAAGTCGCGATCGTCGCCGGTTTCGATGATCCCGAACCCGCTGACGTTGACGTCGTCGGTGACGATCAATGGCGTTTGCGCGGGCACGCCGCCAATGCTGATTTCATCGCTGTGATCATCCTCGCGATACTCGATGCCGTTGGCGTCTTGAATCACCAACAAGTCATCGTTCCCGCGACCGTAGTTTTCATTGGCGTTGCGGTGGTTGTAATAGGTGCCATTGTCGAATTGTTCGACATTTCGCCAGCCCGCGCCCATCAACGGCCCCCAAGCGGTATCGCCGCTGCCGTGACCGGTGTAGTACTCGGTGCTGGGCAGCCGACCATCATGGGCCAAAAACAATGCGTGGCCGGCTTCGTGGGTGATCGTTGAGGGCGCAAATCGCGTGCCGGGATTAAACGAAAACGAGGGCGTGTCGGAATTCCAGTTGAACGATCCGATGTACGCGATGCCACCGCATCCGCTACAGGTCACGTTGCGTGCCGTTTGGACGACTCGAATGCCATATTGATCGTCGTCGCTTCCGCTGCGGCGAAGCGCTTCGGTACCCGGTTCTTCGGTCGTCACATTGACGTTGAAGGGCGCGAAGTCCTCGGCCACCGCCTGCCAAATCCGAATGATCTCGGTCAATTCGCTATTGGTAAACGAGTCCGGGCTGCCCGAACGGTTATAGGGCCGGTCGACAAACGAATCCAAACCGGCGCGAGTGTTCCAAGACGTGCCTTCGGTGATGAAGCCATCAAAGTCCAGCATGATCGTCAAATCGGCGCCGGGATTGCTGTTCAAAAAGAACGCTTCATCCAGGGTGGGCTGGGAGAAACCGACATCGCCCGAACCATCGTCGTCACCGTCGTCGGATCCGGCCGCCGGGGTGGCATCGGGCGACGACAACGGCTCGATGGCGGAATTCCACTGTGCCAACCCCGGAGTACTGTAATGCGTCGCTTCGAAGGCCTGCGTGGGTGGCAAAAACAAACTTGGGGCGACGGCATGGGCCGGGTCATCGGCAATGACGTCGGCGGCAAGCAATTCACGCCGCTGCAACGCTTCGACGGCCAGGTGTCGACGGGCAGCGTTGATGCGGCTGGAATGAAGGAACGAACGGCGAGAACTGATGATTGGACGAGAACGAAGGGACATCCGCCGCTGCATGGACGTCCAGCGAAGACGATGGTGACGCAAGAAAAGACCCCGGGCGAAATAAACCAGACAAGAGATAAGACCGGAAAAGACGCCCTACAGGATAGCAGAGAAACTGCCATGCCAAAGCGGAATTGGGCCTATCTTCTTCGCAATGGGTCGATCTCTATTTGGAATCGTCGCTCCCGCTGGGGGGTTCGAAATTGAACTCCTGCCACGTCACGGCCTTGTCCATCGGCTCAATCCGCATCACCAAATTCCCATCCTGGTACAAGCGGACGGTGCCGGTCGATTGACTGACGACAATCGAGATTGCCTTGGTCTTTCGTGTCACCGCGGCGGCGGCCCAATGCCGGGCCCCCAGGCCCTTCGTCATGGTCAGATCTTCGTGCGACACCTCGAGCATCTGTCGTGACTTTTCAATGACGCCGTCGCTGTTGACAATAAAAGCGCCATCCAGTTGAGCGATCTCCTTGGCGTCGTCCTGGACTTTGGCGTCCATCAGATTTCGCGCCTTGCGGTTGTAGCCGCGAAATGGATCAACGCCGCTGTCGTTGGAATGTTCGAGCACCTTGCGGGTGTCGCCGACGACAAACAGCGTGCCGACCGGCTTTCCCTCGCGGCCCTCACGCCCGATTTGGGTGGCCAGATCAATCACGGCTTTGATCGTTTGCAGCGGCACGCGGCTTTCGATCATTTGCAAATCGCGAACCGTCAAACGTCGCATCCGTTCGTCCAGCTGCAGATGGCTGACCGAATCCAAACGCCCCTGTTGAAATCCGCTGTAGACGGCGACCACTTCGCCGTTGACGCGAATGAATTCGTCGGCGGCGGCTTCCAATAAGGCGTGCTGCAAACGTTCCAACAGCGGCGCTTTCTCTTTGTTCAGCGGTAGCGGCTTGAGCCCGGCCTCGGCGGCGCCTTCAAGATCATCAGCGTCATCGACCGCGACGATGATTGGCTTTTCCACATCCACGGCTTTTTCGGCGATGCGTTTCCAATCGGTGCCGCCGTCGAGTAGCAACAACAACGCGTCCGCACCGCGAGCCTTTAGCAGCAAGAGCCCCGCGTCGACCATCGCGGCATTGTGTTTTGTCAGACGCTGAGTCGCCATTAGCCGACCATTTCACGATAATACTCGATGCTTCGCCGTAACCCCTCGGCCATGTCGACGCGGGGTTCAAACTGTAGCTCACATCTGGCGCACGTGACGTCAGCCAACGAATCGCGAACATCGCCGATTCGCGGCGCTTCATGGATCGGCTCGATCGAACGGTCCAATAGGCCGCGCAGAATGTCCAACAGTTCAAGAAGCGTCGTGCGTTGACCGCGGGCGACGTTGAAGGGTCCCGCCCGCCGCAGACCCGGCAGCGAGCCGGCCAACAAATTCGCGCGAGCGACGTCCTCGACATAAACAAAGTCTCGCGATTGTTGGCCGTCACCGTAAATCACCGGTCGCTCGCCCGCCAAAATCAGGGACACGAAACGCGGAATCACCGCGCTGTATTCACTTTGCGGATCCTGACGCGGGCCAAAGACATTGAAGTAACGCAAGATCACGGCTTCGATATCGAAGCTCTCCGCCATCGCACGGCAATATTGCTCGGCAGACAACTTCGCAGCCGCGTAGGGCGAAAGCGGATCGACGGCATCGGTCTCGCGTTTGGAAACAAACGGCGAATTTCCATACGCGGCACTTGTCGATGCCAGCACGAATCGCCGGGCACCGGCCTTGGCGGCGGCTTCCAACAAATGCACCGTGCTGGTGGTGCACCATGCGTGACAGAGCGCCGGTTCGCGTACGCTGCGTGGCACACTGGCCATCGCCGCTTGGTGAAAGATCACGTCCACGCCGTCGACGGCCTTGGCGACGGCCGCCGCGTCCGAAGCATCGCCCTGGATCCACTGGACATCCGCGTCGGATTCATGATGGGCGATGTTCTTTTCGTAACCGGTGCTGAGGTTATCCAGAATTCGCACCTTGGCATCATGGCCTCGCAGTGCATCGACCAAATGCGAACCGATAAAACCCGCGCCGCCGGTGACCAGTGCGGTTTGGCCGGCGAGCGATTTCAGGGCAGCTTCAACGTCCTTTCCGGTTAGAGGTTTCGCGTTCCCCGGGTGGTCGGTCATGCCACAACGCCGGCGGCCGCCTGATTCGCCTTGGAAGACTTCGACTTATTTTCACGAAGACCGCGGCTCAGAATGTCCCGCAGCATGGGCGAAAAATCCTCGTATTTCGAGCGGTCCGGTGCGTTCCCCGAAAACTGGTAGATCGCATCCCGCGGCTTCACGCCCAATGCGATCAGGGTGCTGCTGACGGTGCCAAAGTCGCCCTGGCGAATCACCATGCTGGGCCGACCCGGGCCGACGGGACTACGGGCAAATACCTTGCTCGCGACGGCCAAAAATTTCACCGGGGAATCCAAGGTTTGCAGCGTCAATAGCCGCCGAGCCATCTGGACGCGGTCGTCGGCTGGGTCGTTCAAGTTGCGGGCACCGATGATGTTCAATCCCTCGACCAACGGTTGTACCGTCCGCTCGGCGTCCAAGTGGATGACGTAGCCGCTGCGGGCATCGGCGACGATCATGTTGCAGCCCTCGTACCGAGTCTTGTCCGTCTCGGTCTCGGCCAAATCTAATGCGTCGTCGGCCGAACCGCAGCGCAGCAAATCCATCGCCAACAAGCCACGCGAGCGTTGCCCAAACAGCGGCCCGTCGGTGGCGCGATTGCACAGACCGACAAACAGGCCATTCTGGTTGACGCCCAACCAGGTCCCCCCGGCCCGTTGATCGATCCCGCATAAGACACGCGGCTTGCCGGATTGAATGGAGGGAGGCAAGCTCGGCCGTTCAGTGTACTCCTCTCGGTTGGCGGCAACCAAAATCGGACTTTCCGGAACCAGCCGGTATTGAACAGCCAACAAACACATGGCGTCACTTCGAATTCGTAAAGATCAGTAAGCTCAAGACCCCCTTGGGGGGACTGGCCGCCACGCGTGCCGGACCCCAAATGGGGAACTCCCGCGGGCCATTCCGTGTGGAAAACTTGCGGGCTTTCACGTCCGACGACGCGATCTACCAGTCCGCAATAATGTAACCAGCCCAACCCGGCTCAGTCACCCACTATTGGGGGGACAGATGCTCATTTGCTGGCAATTTACTCTCGATTTTTGAGGCGTTGGACGGTTTCGGTAAAAAGAAAGGGTGATTTGCGACGATTCTGCGGGTATGCCGAATGCTCATGAGTCCTCCGCCGCCCGATCGCCAGGTGCCGACCGGTCGGTTTCAAACTTTCGCGAAGAGGTTCTGTCCATCGAGACCGTCGTGAGCGTCACCTTGGCCCGCAAAAAAATTTCGCTGCGGCAAATCCTCGATATGGTGCCCGGTTCGATGTTGAACTTTGACGTGCACTGCGACCAGGCGTTAACCTTGGAAGCCGCCGAGACGCCGCTGGCCTTGGGCGAGACCGTCAAAATCGGCGATAAATTTGGGCTGCGGATCCGCGAAATTATTCGCGAAAACGCTCCTTAAGTCGGCTCGGTATGTGAAGCAACCCGACCCGGCTGCGGTCCCTTCAGCGGACAACGTTTGTACAGTTTCGCCAGGTTGATTGGGTTTGGACCGCCGCCATGGACATCCGCGAGAAATTATCGATTCTCGCCGATGCGGCCAAGTACGACGCATCCTGTGCCAGCAGCGGTTCCAAAACCCGTCGCAAAGACGCCGCGTTAGGTTCCACGGAAGGCATCGGCATTTGCCACTCGTACACACCCGACGGACGCTGCGTCTCGCTGCTGAAAATCCTACTGACCAACTATTGCGTTTACGATTGCCAGTACTGCGTCAATCGCATCAGCAGTGACACGCCGCGGGCTCGGTTCACCGTTGACGAAGTGGTGTCGTTGACGATGGACTTTTATCGCCGCAATTACATCGAAGGTTTGTTTTTAAGCAGCGGCATCATTCGCGATTCTGACTACACAATGGATCTGCTGGTTCAGGTCGCAAAGAAGCTTCGTCAACAACAGCGGTATGGCGGCTACATCCATCTGAAGACGATCCCCAACGCGTCACAGGAATTGATCGACCAGGCTGGTCTGTTTGCCGATCGGTTGAGCGTCAATATCGAACTGCCGACCGATCGCGACTTGGTGCGATTGGCACCCGAAAAAAAGAAGCCGCAGATTGTCGAATCGATGGGAGACATCCAGCAACGGATTGATGAATCCAAAAGCGAACGGGCCAAAGGATTCAAGTCGCCCGTCTACGCACCAGCGGGGCAAAGTACGCAGATGATTGTGGGCGCGACGCCGACCCCCGATCAAGAAATTCTGCGGACTGCATCGGAGTTGTACGGGCAGCGAAGATTGCGGCGAGTTTACTATTCCGCGTACAGCCCGATCCCGCACGCCGATGCTCGGCTGCCCGGGCAATCCCCGCCTTTGGTACGCGAGCATCGCTTGTATCAAGCCGATTGGTTGCTGCGTTTTTACGATTTCAGAATTGACGAAATCGTCACGCAAAACGATCGCAACTTGTCGCTCGATCACGACCCCAAGATGGCGTGGGCGCTGGCCAACCGCGAATCGTTTCCGATTGATGTCAATAAAGCCGAACGCAAGCTGCTGTTGCGAGTGCCCGGGCTGGGTGTCCGCAATGTCAATCGCATTCTTTCGATTCGTCGGCACCAAGCTCTACGCGTTGCCGACTTGAAAAAGCTTCGTGTGGCGTGGAATCGAATGAAGCACTTTGTGTGTTGCCTGGATCACCATCCGGGGATGCATTTAGACAGCGAATCGCTACCGGAACGGGTGAAGCCCAAGGATCGACAGTTGCTGCTTTTCGAGGCGGCCGGCAGCGCCGCCAGTGGCGAAGTGTAGTGGTCGAAGGCGTCATGTTTTCCGATTCAGGCGCATTTTCTGTGAGCCGAGATTGCAGCGAAAGCCACGAGCCGGGTCGGTGCACCGGAGCGTGTTCCGGGAATGTTTGAGGTGGCGTGGGTTTCGGGGACCACGCGAGGCCTTCAATTGAAATGATCACAGGGACCATACGATGCCCCCTCACCCCATCCCTCTCCCCCACGTTTTGTTCGCTTCGTTCCTCAGCAAACAAAACGCGGGGGAGAGGGGGCAAGAGGCTGTCGGCGTCTTGGGCTAGCCCCCTCTCCCCCGTCATTTTGATCCACGTACCACGGATCAAAATGACAGGGGAGAGGGGGCTAGCCCAAGACGCCGACAGCCTTTTGCCCCCGCTCCCCCGCGTTTTGTTTTCTGAGGAACGAAGCGCACAA
>JBCCRW010000194.1:0-10568 GCA_039201055.1 Planctomycetota bacterium
CGAAAAAACACCCAGCCCATAACCATCGCCGACGTCCAGTGCCCAACGAATCCGGGGTGATTTGGCCAGCTGCTGGGGCGATGGCGGATTGATGGCATCGCCGGAAAACTCAGTCCCCAAAAATCGCGGCCACGATGGTTTTTCCGCGCGAGCGACCGGCACGACGCCGATCGGCAAAAGCAAAACCACCGCGACGCGAAGCAGGGGGCCGATCGGCTGACGTCTTTTGCGAACGAACGATTTTTTCATTGGTGGCTTCTGCCGGTGGGGTTTCTGCCGGGATGGATTTTCTGCCCAGTCGCGAGGTTCCCCAGATGATAGGCTCGCCGGCGAATGTCGATTGGGGATGCCGGCGGATTCCGCCCTTGTTCCAAACCACGGTTTGCCGCACGATTCGGGCCATGAATGATCTGTACGTCAATTCGCGTCTGACGATTCCCGCCGATCGACTGGCGTGGTCGGCCAGCCGCAGCAGCGGACCGGGCGGCCAAAACGTCAACAAGGTCAATTCAAAGGTGACCCTGCGTTTCGATTTCGCCGCGTGTCCGGGGCTGGACGCGGGATGGGAGCACCGATTTCGCACCCGCTTTGGAACCCGAATTCGCGATGACGGCGTGATGGTCCTGCAAAGCGATGTCACCCGCGACCAACATCGCAATTTGGCGGACGTTCGGGCCCGATTGGCAGCGATGCTGGTTTCCTGTGCGGCACCTCCCAAAGCTCGCAAGCCGACGCGACCGAGTCGCGGCAGCCAGCGGCGGCGACTGGAAAAAAAGCGGCAAACGGGCGAAAAGAAGAAAGCTCGCCGTCGTCGATTCGATCGCGGCGATTAAAACGTTTCCACAGGCCGCGAACTTCACAGGGCTCGAACTCTACGGAGCTCGAACTTCACGGGGCACGAACGCCGATCCGAACGCTAGCATTCCCAGTTTTCGTCAACCCGGGAGTCGCGTTTCCGGTGCCCTGGTATACTCGGCGGACGCGTATTTGTCTTTTCCCGCCGAGCCACCTGATGAAACGAAGCGAACATCTGGATGAACTGCTTTCGAAGTGGCCCTTCGACCCGAATTTATTGAACGTGCGGCTTGTGAAAGGCCGCGACGGCCGCGACGTGATTCAAATGCGGATCGACATGGGCGTGCTGCAAATGGAGACCAACGGCCGCCCGGATGGCTCCAAAGTCAACGATTGCAATTCGGTGCTGGAATACCTGCAGGATCGCGTGCGTGATCAGCCCGAATACGAATTGACAGAGGACGATGCCGCCGAAGTCGATCGCGAGTTCATGCAGTTTTACCACCGCCGGATTTCCTGGCTGCGTTTGTCCTTTTACCACCGCGCGGTGATGGACGCCGACCACACGCTTACCTTGATGGATTTGACCACCGACATCAGTCCCGACGATGAATGGTCACAAACGCACGAACAGTATCGGCCATTCGTTCTGTTTCATCGCACGCAGGCCGACGCGCTGGGACAACTGGAGGATGATTCGCCCGAGAACGCGGTGACGGCGATCAACGGCGGTCTGGAAACGATGCGGCAATTCTTCATCAAGCACGACGCCGAGGATCATTTCGACGATGACGAATTGGTCACGCGTTTGGTGGAACTTCGCGAATCGCTGCGAAAGGAATACAAGGTCGGACAAACGCTCAAGGAAAAGCTGGCCGCAGCCGTCGAAAGCGAGCAATACGAACTGGCCGCGCGGTTGCGGGACGAACTCAGTCGCCGCGGTCGCACGTGAACGAATTTTGCGGTATCGCTGGAAAAGCGTCGGCCCGCTTTTTAGAACGCCATTAGTTTTCCGAATCGGAATCCAAGCGGTCGCGAATTTCCACCAGCAGCACCAGCGACTCCGATGCAACGACCAGTAGCGATACCGCCAAGATCGTGAGCGGGACGACCCACAACGCCTGGGACGCCAATTCCGAAAACGATGCCGATCCGCCCTCAACCGCCGCGGCACCACTGGAATACAAATTCCAAAATCGCCATCCCAACCAGCCGATGGTCGAAACCAAGGTCAATGCGGCAACCGATCGATACAGCCGGCTGATCCGCAGCAGCGTGGAAATGGCCGATCGGATGGTGGCCGGTGATGAATGCAAGTGCTTGGGCCGCTTCCGCCGCCGCTCGGCTTGCCTTTCGGCCTGTTGACCCCGGGCGATGCGGTCCTTGCCCGGTCGGACACGAGCGGGCGTTCGACGCTGCAAGCCCCTTTGTCTTGGTCGCGATGGCTCGGCCGCAGACGCATCGGAATCAGATGAGATCCACTGGGGCACCTCCGCCGCCCGCACCCGAGATTGCTTCTCGGGTGCAAGCACCAGTTCGCCCTCGTGCGGTCGATCCACCCAGGATTCCTCGCCCGCGTCGTCTTGCCGGACCACGTCGTCTTGCCGGACCGGGTCGACTTGCCGGACCGCGTCGACTTGTTTCATGCCGTGGCGTGCGGACCCCGAGCGGCCGATGTTCGGTGGCGCAATCGTCGGTTCGTCGTCGTCCACCAATTCGCCACCCCACGCGAAAAACTCAGAATCCTCAGGTTCAAGATCGCCCGACTCCCAATCCGGCGAATCGTCGGCGGTATCGTTCTGACGCTCACCGCGGGTGTTGAAATCGCCGGCGGCGTCTTCCGAGCGATGGAGGACCGGGGCGTCATAGGCATCCAGTTCGTCATACTCAGGATCATTGCCGATGTTGCTGCCGGCTACGGATGATGAATCGGCCGGATCTTGTTGAGCATCCGCCGCATCGTCGCTGCTGGGCAGACGCCGGCGCCGGTTATCAAAACCACAGTGTGGACAAGGATTACCATCGCGACCGAAACGCGGCGTCTCCGGCGTAAATTCCAACTTGCACGCGCGACACCGAAGTGGGCGGCGAAGCGAACCTGCGGCGGACAAATCGGATGACGGTGAGGTCACGATTGGGGGTCAGCGCGATCGAGGGGGGAAGCAAAACGTATCGTGAAAGCGATGTCGATGAAGTGCCAATAACGATAACGTGAATTGCCAACAACGATAACGAATCATCCCCTTGGATCGGATGAAGGTTCCAAGAAGATCTGCGGGACGCTTCGCCCGATCGATCGCCGCCTTATCGCTGGCGATCCCGCATCCGCCGACCCAGCGTTCGCAGGGCTTCTTGGATGACGCTTTGCGTTGGCGGCGGGGCCACTCGAAGCGCGTACTTGTAGTTGGCCCGTGCCATTCGCGCGTTGCCGGTCGCTTCGGCGTCGCGCGCCCGACGCAGGTATTTTTCCAAGCGTTTATCTTGGGTGGTTTGTTGCGATTGTCGCACTCGCTGCAGGACTTCGGACCGCTGCTGCTGTTGTGCGGGATCGGATTGCGGCAAGAAAGTGGGTTCCGCCG
The DNA here is from genome assembly GCA_039201055.1 of Planctomycetota bacterium. GTDB lineage: Bacteria > Planctomycetota > Planctomycetia > Pirellulales > Pirellulaceae > Rubripirellula. Next base: position 3,375 of record JBCCRW010000194.1, read on the forward strand.
AAACCGCCGGCCAACCACCCACGATCGGCGTGAAGCCAAACACGAAAGGCTGCAAGGTCTGGGATTGGATCGATCCAGGGTAGCCGTCCATGGTGGTGACCGAAGCCGAGGTACCGCTAAAGGTCGAAACCGAACTTTGTCCGCCAAACAACCCAAAACTTCCCCGCCACCCGTTGATCGAAAGGGGGCCGCCGACCGCAAACGAACTGGGCTGAATTTGCGGGCCAAAGGGTGGGAACAGAACGCCGGCGGGCCGCTGAATCGAAATTCCGCCGCGACGAATGCTCCAGCCCAGCGAATAGCCCTCGCTGTAACCCCAATTGGAATTGCCCAGGCCGACGCCGGTGTGGATCATTTGGCCGGTCGCCGCCGGGGCTTGCCAGCAGATCACCGCCCAGGCCAAGCTGAACCCCACGGCGATTCGATATCGATTTGTTTTCATCCGTCCTCCCCCGTTTTGTGACCATCGCCGACCCGCTTTTGGGTTGGCAGCGAGCCCACCGTGAACGCCTCCACCCACGCCGAATCCTCCACAAGCGGCAACTCACTCAAAGAGGTCAGCCTGTTCACCGATGGCGCATGCAGCGGGAACCCGGGGCCCGGCGGATGGGCTTTCATTCTACGGTGCATGAAGACCGAAAAGGAACTTGAAAAAAGCGGCGGAAAGCCTCGGGCGACCAACAACCAGATGGAATTGCAGGCCGTCATTGAGGGTTTGGCGTCGCTCAAGGAACCCTGCAGGGTGCATTTGTACAGCGACAGCAAATATGTTTTGCAGGGCATGAAGGAGTGGATGGCGGGGTGGAAGCGTCGCGGCTGGCAACGCCGCGAAAAAGGCCGTTCGGTACCCGTCAAGAATGTCGATTTGTGGAAATCACTGGACGAAAAAATGCAGGTCCACCAAATCGAATTCAATTATGTGGCCGGCCACAGCGGCCACATCGAAAACGAACGCTGCGATGAATTGGCCGTCGCGGCCCGGCGACGCTACGAATCGAAACGCTGACGCCCACGCCCAGGTTCGGGAGGCCTCCTGGCGGCCGCGATGGCATCGCAAAAAGCAAGGTTTTTCGCTAGAATAGGGACTCGGGAAGGCACCACGGTCGGGGCCCCATTGCCCCCGTTTTTCCGCCCCCCCTTCCCCTTGCCGGTTATTCTTTTCAAAGGTCTCCATGAGCGACGTTTCCTCCTCCGACGCCACCGCTGAAGCTGCCATCACCACCACCGCCGGCACCAGCGTGATTCCCGCTGCCAACGAGGATTACACCGGCGACGACCTGCAACACCTTTCGGACCTGGAGCACGTTCGCAAACGACCCGGGATGTATATCGGCGATCAATCCACCCGCGGGTTGCATCACCTGGTTTACGAAGTGGTCGACAATTCCATCGACGAAGCCATGGCCGGCTTTGCCAATTCCGTCAGCGTCACCGTCCACAGCGACAACAGCGTGACGGTCGAAGACGACGGCCGCGGCATTCCCATCGACCGCCACGACCAGCTAAGCGATCAATTGCAACGCGAGGTCACCACGCTCGAAGGCGTGATGACGGTGCTCAAATTTGGCGGCAAATTCGAAAAAGGCGCCTACCAAACCAGCGGCGGTCTGCACGGCGTCGGCGTCACCGTGGTGAACTTTTTGTCGCAGTGGGCCAAGACCGAGGTCAGCCGCGACGGCTATACCTGGACCCAAGAATATGCCCGTGGTGTGCCGACCACCGATATCATTCGGGGACGCCAAACCAAAAAGACCGGCACCAAGACGACCTTCAAAGCCGATGGGCAAATTTTCCAGGTCACCAAGTACAACTTTGACACGCTGTACAAACGGCTGCAGGAACTCGCCTTCCTAAACAGCGGCGTCCGCATTCGTTTCTTGGACGAACGCAACGGCGAAGGCGGCGACTTTGTTTACGAACGCGGGTTGATCGAATTTGTCGAATACCTCAACCGCGCCAGCGACCCGATTCACAGCGAAGTCATCTCGATTACGGGTGAAAAAGATGGCACGCAATTTGAAATTGCGCTGCAATACACCGGAGATTACACCGACAACATCCAATCCTATGTCAACAACATTCACACCATCGAAGGCGGCACCCACGTGTCCGGCTTTCGGTCGGCACTGACCCGCACGCTAAACAACTACGGAAAAAAAGAAGGCCTGTTCAAAGCGTCCACGCCGACCGGCGATGATTTTCGCGAAGGTCTAACCGCCGTCATCAGCGTCCGTGCGGCGCATCCGCAATTCGAGGGTCAAACCAAGACCAAACTGGGCAACAGCGAGATCGACGGAATCGTCTCGGGCGGCGTCGGCGAACAACTGGGCAAGTACCTCGAAGAAAATCCGCGTGTCGCCAAGGCGATTGTCAATAAAGGTATCTTGGCCGCCGAAGCCCGCGAAGCGGCTCGCAAGGCCAAAGATTTACTCCGCAGTCGCAAGAGCGCCCTGGGCGGCGGCGGGCTGCCGGGCAAGCTGCGGGACTGCATCAGCCGCAATCCCGACGAATGCGAATTGTATTTGGTCGAAGGGGATTCGGCCGGTGGTTCCGCCGAAGGCGGCCGCATGCGGGAATATCAAGCCATCCTTCCGCTGCGCGGAAAAATCATCAACGCGTATAAATCACGCGAAGCCAAAGTGCTTCAAAACGAAGAAGTCAAATCGATGATCCAGGCCATCGGCACCGGCATCGGTGCCGACCAGGACATTAGCAAACGGCGATACAACAAAATCGTCATCATGACGGACGCCGACGTCGACGGATCGCACATCCGCACGCTTCTACTGTGTTTTTTCTACCGGCAGATGAACGAACTGGTCGCCCGCGGCCACGTCTATGTCGCACAGCCGCCGCTGTACCGAGTCCAGCAGGGCAAGAAACGGTTTTACATTCAAACCGATGGCGAAATGAAGTCACGGCTGCTCGAGCGAGGTTTGGCCGATTCGGTCTTTGAAGCCGAAGACGGACGCAAAGTCGAAGGCGACAAAATGCGTGAACTGTGCACGACCCTGGCGTCGATGGAGGACGCGATCGTCACGCTTGAACAACGCGGCACTTCACTACGAGTGCACGCCGATCGCTACGACCCGGTGCGTGAAAAACTGCCCGCGCTGTTGTTGGTACACGGCAACGAAGAACACTGGTTCTTCACCGAAGAGGAAGTCGACGAGTACCTGAAACAGAAAGACCTGATCCTAGAGATGGAACTGCGGGAACAACAGGCCGCCGCCGAAGCGGCCGCCAAGGCAAGCGTCGATGCGGCCATCGACGCACCCGACGCAACAGACGCCCCCGAAGCAACAGACGCAACAGAAGCAACAGACAACGCGGGCAAATCGGACTCCGAAACACCGTCGGCCGCGGGCGACCCGACCACTCGTTTTGACCAGATCGACGAAAGCCGGATTGCGGTGCTGCGTGAATTGCACGAGGTCCGCACGATCAATAGCGGACTGCAAGAACTGAAACCGCTGGGCTTCAACATCGACGATTTGATCCCCGCCGAGCGAACCGGTTCCACGACCGCCCGTTTCGAACTGGTGCGTGACGAGGATAACCGCCGGCCGCTAAGCGACCTGCGCGAATTGCTACCCGAGGTGCGGGCCGCCGGTGAAAAAGGTTTGCAAGTGACTCGCTTCAAGGGACTGGGCGAAATGAACGCCGAAGAGCTTCGCGAGACCACACTGGACCCCGCCAATCGAACCCTGTTGAAGGTCAATTTGACCGACGCCGGATCGGCGGACGAAATGTTCCGTCTGTTGATGGGCGACAAAGTCGAACCCCGTCGCGAGTTCATCGAAACCCACGCGCTCGAAGTCAAGAACTTGGACGTTTAGAACGACCAAGCTTGGACCAACCCGCCCGCCGCGTCGTGCACCTTCACGCTTCGAATCACCATCGTCCCCGAGTCACGCGCGGGGTCGATGCGAATGCCGGCGACACGACCGCTCGGTAATAGCGGAATCTGATACCGATGGGTTTTCCCGTCATGATCGGGTTGGAAATCCACACTTCGCGCGGCCGTAAACGAAAGCCGCTTCCCCGGTTTGCTCCAAAACACCTGCCCGTTTCCGTCGGAGTCGGATGACATTTCGATTTCGACTCGCAGCGATGCCGTGGCGACCGGCTTCTTCAATCTTGCAATCAGATACGGATCCGGGCCGTCACTTTCGACCACCAGTCCGTCGTTGGTTTGCGTCAACGTGCAGGTGCCCCTTGCCGTCCAACCGGCGACCGGCTTGCTGGCGAGATTTTTGGGAGACCTTGTGCCAAGTCGTTTTGGTGACTTGGACTGTCGCTTGATGCGGGCGACACCTTCTTGTTGCGGTTTGTATTTGGTGGGATCAAAATTGGGATTTGGCAATGGCCGCGCTGCGGATGTGTTGACCAAGAAGGCTTCGATTTTTTGATCCATCGCTTGAACGCGGTCTGGATATTGGGCCGCCAAGTTATTTGCTTCGCCGATGTCGTCCCGTAAATGAAAAAGTTGATAGCGATGCGCGCCAGCGTTGCCACCGTGAAAGATGCGAATCAGTTTCCAATCTCCCTCGTGCACGCAAACCGCCGGTGGTAGCCACTGAGGAACCGGAGGGCTGTGCGGAAAATAGGTGAAGATCGCGTCACGATTGAGCTTTTGGCCCCGCAAGGCCGGCACAATGCTGAGGCCATCAAAAGCTTGACCGGCCTGCGGCTGGATCGAAAGCATTTCTAATAGCGTTGGATAAAAATCACTGCTCTGAATGATCTCGTCGCTCTTGGAGCCAGCCAAGACTTTCCCGGGATGAACCACGATCGCCGGTCCGCGAATGCCGCCTTCGTATAAAGTTGCTTTGCCACCACGCAACGGCCGATTGCTGGTCGGTGTCGTGTCGTCAACCTTGTTGTACATATTGCCACCATTGTCGGATGCAAACACGATGATGGTGTGATTCGCAATGTTTAGTCGATCCAATGTGTCCAGCAAGGTTCCCACGGCGTCATCCATGCTTTCAATCATTGCGGCGTAGGTGGGGCTCTTCTGTGCGTCTTCGGGGTTGATGCGTTGGCGATAAGCTTCGATCAATTCCCGCTTGGCATCGAAGGGTGCATGGACGCTGAACATCCAATAGTTCAAGAAGAACGGTTGGTTCACGTGATCTTCGATAAACGAGATCGCTTCGCTGGCCATGCGGTCTTCGATGTGTTGTGTCGGCGTTTGTGGATCAAAATCCGGATAGGCCCAGGGCGCGACGTAGCCGCCTCCGGGACCCGGCCCCGGCCAATGCGGGACGTCGAAGTCGAACCCGTGTTCAAGCGGCGAATACGGTTCGGGGCCCAAGTGCCACTTGCCGAAATGTCCGGTGGCGTAGCCGTTGTCCCGGAACATTTCAGCCAAGCTGTAGTACTTTGGATCGAAACGAGTGGCTGAATCGGGCGTCGTGGACTTTTGATTGGGGTTCGCACGGGGACTTTCGGCCGAAGCTAGACGAACGATCGGCAGGTGGCACTGCGGCGCGGTGATGCCAATCCGGGCGGGGCTCAGGCCCGTCAGGATGCTCGCCCGGGTCGGCGAACACAGCGGACTCGAAGCATAGGCCCGTGTGAACGTCATCCCTCGTGAGGCCAGCCGCTGGATATTCGGGGTCCGATAGAAATCGGTGGTGCCGTACAACGTCGTGTCGCTCCAGCCCAGATCATCGGCGAGGACCAAGATGACGTTGGGACGATCGACCGATTGGGCGCAGGCGTGCCCGGGTTCAATCCAGCGGCCGACGATCGCGGTCAAGGTCGCGACGACAAGCATCACGCATTTACGTTTTTGACAACCAAGATTGGTTTCGTAAATTGTGAAACAGCAGGAGTTTTGCTTGCGTTTGGACGCGGGCGAATCGTGCATGGGATGCCGGAGCGGAGGCGATGACATTCGGCGTCACGCTGGCTCCACCGATTCCGAAGCCGGACGCCACCGCTCGCAGTGTCTCCCCCGCGTTTTCGCAAGTCAAATCACCGCCGGTCAATAGAGCGAAAGACCGCCTTCGTCTTGAACGCCCGCGTCCATGCCCAAACGCGTGGTCAGCTTTTCGAATTCCGTGAACAAACGCCGGCTGCTGCTGTGCACGTGTTCGGCTTCGGTCAAAAACCGCAACTCGGGGTCGGGAAAGATATCGTCGCCAATCAACGCCTGTTCGAACGGCTCAAGCGGATCCCCGTACGCGATCAACAGCTTGTGTTCGTCCAACTGAACCTCTTGGCGTTTGCTCGGGTTGATCACGGCGATGCCGGTGCAACCGTCATTCAGTAGCAGGTCCTCGAATTCCAACAGGATGCTTTTGAGCACCGGCATGTCGATGTGCTCGCGGTACAGGTCCTCGTGGGAACCCTGGCTGGTGTGACTGGTTTCCAAGACCACATCGACCACATTGCCGAGCGGCTCGATCAGATTCAGAAACGCGTCCATTAACACACGGCGGGTCGCTGACGCCATGATGACGGGCGTCGACACACCGCTGGCGTCGTCGACGTATTCGTCATGCCGGTAGGCCTGCCGCGGGACGATTTGCAGGTCATAGGACGGCCGAATGGCATCGGTCAACTCGAAGGCACCGTAGGTACGAATGCCCATGTGCGTTTGCAATTCTTCTTCGCTAAGCGATTCGAAGCTGCCCGCATCGGAATCCGGGTTGGTTTCGCCGCCGGGTCCGCGAAGGATGCGTTTGAGAAAGCCCATTATGTCGGTTTTCAATAGTTGTTCGTGATGGGTTCCGAACACCGTCAGCTGCCTGGAGCGACTCCGAGCATCCGGCGGCGGTGAACAACCAACGCTAGGTCAATTCCTCGGGGGCTCGTTTGATTCGCGGCATCGCGGGTTTGAATCCTTGCTGGAAAGCTCAAGCGGACTGACTCGATCGTCACGATCGTTAAAAGCCGGACGGACGGTGCGTTTCGAAAACGCATCATCGCCGAAGCATCAATCCCATTCGCGGGGCAAGTCGTACGACGGCAGCCAACTAAGCAAACCGGCCCAGTCAAAAATGCCAATGGCAAATACAATTCGGGCATGCTCCAGCACCGATCCCTTTTGATACCTCCAACGTCACGCACCGTGACACGGCAAGCATCACGCACCGTGACACGGCAAGCATCACGCACCGTGACACGGCAAGCATCACGCACCGTGACACGGCAAGCATCACGCACCGTGACACGGCAAGC
>JBCCRW010000195.1:0-10553 GCA_039201055.1 Planctomycetota bacterium
AGGCTGCGCAAAATCGGCAAACCGGCGTCCTGCAAAATCGACAATTGACGCGTGAAGGCACAGATATGTTTTGTCTTGCCGCCACCCAGGGCGAAGGAGCGTTTTTTGCCGCCCTTGCCGGCCGCCTTTCCGGCGGCCTGTTTCTTTTCGGCGATTTTGGTAACGAAGTACCCCATCTGCCGAATAGTGGTTTGCGCCTCTTCTTCGTTGGCAGCGTCGATTTCGTCCCGGATCTCTTGTCCGGTCGCGTCCATCGCTTCGAATGTGTAGATAGGCATGATGTTGCCGCGGAGAAATGAAAAAGAGGGAGTGTGACTTGAAGGGGTGTGGGATTAATCGGTGACCGTTTCGCGAACGACTTCTTCCAGCGTGGTGATCCCGTCCATGGCGACCTGCATCCCAAAATCGCGAAGCGGCACCATGCCATCCTTGCGGGCTTGTTCGGTCAAATCATCGGTGCTGGCGTTGGCCAAAATCATTTCACGAATCTTGTCATTCATGATCATCAATTCGAACAGCGCCGTGCGTCCCTTGTACCCGGTGTTGTTACACGCATCGCAGCCGACGCCCTTATAAAATTTTTGGCCGGCGATCTGTTCTTTGGTCAAACCCAATTCAAATAGGACCTGCGTGCTGGGCTTGGCTTCTTCGCGGCACTTGGGACACACGCGTCGCACCAGCCGTTGGGCCAAGATCGCTTCGACGGTCGCGCAAATCATAAACGCCTGGATGCCCATATCCTTCAAACGCGTCACCGTGGCGGCCGAACTGTTGGTGTGCAGGGTGCTGAAGACCAGGTGCCCGGTCAGCGAGGCCTGGATCGCGATTTCGGCGGTTTCCAAATCGCGGATTTCGCCCACCAGAATCGTGTCGGGGTCCTGTCGCAAAATCGCCCGCAAACAAGATGCAAACGTGACGCCGACATCCGAATCGATGGGAATTTGAATGATGCCATCGATGTCATATTCGACGGGATCCTCGGTGGTGATCAACTTGTCCTTGATATCGTTCAGTTCCGACAGTGACGAATACAGCGTGGTGGTTTTGCCCGAACCCGTCGGACCGGTCACCAGCACGATGCCATTGGGCCGGTCGATGGCGCGGCGAAAGTCGCCCATCATTTCCTCCGACATGCCGACGTTTTCCAGCGACAGGTTGACGACGCTGCGGTCCAACACCCGCATGACGACGCTTTCGCCAAAAATCGTCGGCAACACGCTGACTCGCAAATCGACGGGGTGCCCACCGACCATCAATTCGATCCGGCCGTCTTGGGGCATCCGCCGTTCGGCAATGTCCAGATCCGCCATCACCTTGATGCGCGTCGTGATCGCAAAGGCCAGGTGACGCGGTGGCGGCACCATTTCATACAACACGCCTTCGGCCTTGATGCGAATGCGGAATTCATCTTCGAAGGGTTCGAAGTGAATATCCGAAGCGTGATCCTTGATCGCCAGCAGCAGAACCATGTTCAGCAGCTTGCGGACCGGCGCCGAATCGGCCAACGCCTCGGCGTCGGTGATGTTGAACTTTTCGCCGTCCAGTGCCGAAATGGCCTGCTTAAGTTCCTCGTCGTCCTCGAGCGTTTTGATCAGCTTTTCGACCGATTCGGATTCGCTGTCGTAATACCGCGTGACCGACTGGGTGATGTCGCGTTCGGTGGCGACAACCATGTGAATTTCATGGCCCAGGTACATCCGCAGTTCGTCGGCGATCTTCAAGTTCTGCGGATCGCAGCACGCGACCGTCAACGTGTTGGACCCGTCGTCGAAGGCCAATGGCATGATGCGATAAAGCTGGGCCATGGTTTCGTTGACCTTTTCGAGCACCTCGGGGGTGAACTCGTGGTCCTCCAGTGCAACGGTTTGCATCTGGTGTTGTTCGGCCAGTGCCTGGATCAGTTGTTCGTCAGTGATCAACTGCATGTCTTCGGCAATCCGGCCGAACAGCGCGCCCGGCTGCTGCTCCTGTTCCTCGAGCACAATCTCCATTTGCTCGTCGGTCATGAAACCGAGGTCGACAAGGATTTGACCGATGCGTCGCGTCGCCATGTTTGGAATCTGAAAGAGAAGGGTATTGAGAAGGGAAAGGTGCCGCCGCTCGCCGGTATCAGGCTCGGCCGGATTCGTCTTCGGCGATCGGCATGGGCTCGTCGCCTTCGCCACGCCGGCTTTGCACAATCCGTCGCGCCAAATCGTCGGGGCGGTGGGCCTTGGCAAGGGCGTCTTCGACCGTGCAGGTTTCGTCTTTCCATAAACGGAACAACGCGTCGTCCATCAATTGCATGCCGAACTTGGCACCGGTCTGCATCGTGCTGCTGATGCGGAACGTTTTGTTTTCGCGAATCAGGTTGCTGATGCCCGGGGTGACGACCAACACCTCGTAAGCGGCCACTCGGCCGCCGCCAATCCGCGGCAACAGCGTTTGAGCAACCACGCCGATCAGCGTACTGGCAAGCTGCGTTCGAATTTGGTCCTGCAGATTGCCCGGGAACGCATCGATGATCCGGTTGACGGTGCCCTGGGCGCTGTTGGTGTGCAGCGTCCCGAAGACGATGTGACCGGTTTCCGCCGCACTGATGGCGGCTTCGATGGTTTCCAGGTCACGCAGTTCCCCGACCAGAATCACGTCGGGGTCCTGTCGCAACGCCCGCCGAATGGCCTCGGAGAAGCTGGGTACGTCGACGCCAACCTCCCGCTGGTTGATCGTCGATTCGATGTGATCGTGATAGAACTCGATCGGGTCTTCGATCGTGATGATATGGTGGTCGATGGTTTCGTTAAGCAGATTGATCAGCGACGCCAGCGTCGTGGATTTACCACTCCCGGTGGGCCCGGTGACCAGGAACAGGCCGCGTGGTCGGTGGACCATCTTGATGACCGATTCGGGCAGCCCCAACTGCTCGGGCGTCAATTTGTCGTTGGGAATTTGCCGCAGCACCATCGAGATGAAACCGCGCTGCTTGAAGACCGATACTCGGAACCGAGCCAATTCACCGAAGGCGAAGCCAAAGTCGGTCGACCCGGTTTCCTGCAGTTCTCGCTGACATCGTTCGGGCGTGATGGATTTCATCAACGCCACCGAATCCTCGGCTTCGAGCGTCTTGGTTTCCAGCTTTCGCATCCGGCCGTGCAAACGAAAAACCGGCGGTTGCCCGACGACGATGTGAATGTCGCTGACGCCCTGCTTCACCGCGGCTTGCAACAACTTGTCGATCAGCACAGTGGCCATAAACGATGATCCATTACCAATGAGAGGAAGGTGTCCGTGCCCCTTCGCGATACAAAGAGAAACGGCGGCCGCCGGCAGCGGGCGACACTGGAAGCTCGCATTGTCCCGTCAAGGGCTTGGCCGTTCCACCGACGAATGAACGTTCTTGAAAGCTTGTCGAAAGCTTCAAGATCGAATCGAAAACTTCAAACCCAGGTGGCCGGCTTCAAAACGAATCTCGAAGCGTCGACAGGAAGTTGAAGTGTTGCGATCAGTGTGCAGCCGAACGTGCGGGACGCGAAATCCAGCGGGGAGTAGAAAAGTTGAAAAGGGCGGAAAAGAATCGGATCGATCGTCAAGCCACGGAGGGAATAAAAAGGGAATGATGCCGTGGCCGGTTCAATGTCATTGTCGCACGAATGCCGACAAAGACCAATTTTTTGAAAAACGATCGTCCGAGCGGCCGTGAATTGCTCCAGTACAAACCTGAACGTTTGGTCAAAAACCGGTGTCCCGTGAGCGGCGAGGCGCTAGCCGCCGGTACCCCCGCACGTACCCAGCGCTCGAGACCGACGGCTAGCGCCCTGTCGCTCACGCATTTTGTCCCGGAATTTCCGTGTTCTGGCGAACAGCGGCTACGGGGAATTTCCGTGTTCTGGCGAACAACGGCTACGGGGGATTTCCGTGTTCTGGCGAACAACGGCTACAGGCTGTCCAGATCCTCGATCATGTTGACGAAGGCCAGTTCTTCCTGCTCGGTTCGCTTGGCCACGCGGTAAACCTCTTCGAAGCTCGTTATCCCGCGGCTGACCTTCAACATGCCGTCGGTATACAGCGTCGACATGCCGTTTCGCACCGCTTCGATGCGAATTTCGCGGGTGCTGGCGCCCTTGAACATCATTTCGCGAAGCTTGCTGTTGATCAGCATTAATTCGTAAATCCCGATGCGACCGCGGTAGCCGGTGCGTCCGCAATACGTGCAACCCTTGCCCTTCATGAACTCGGCCTGCTTCACCAGTTCGGGGGGCATGAGCGAATCCGCGATTACGGACTCGCTGGGCTTGTAGCGGACCTTGCAGCGGGGGCAAATCGTCCGCACCAAACGCTGGGCCAGGACCGCGATGACCGACGAAGCGACCATATAGCCCGGTACACCGATGTCCACCATTCGGCTGATGGCACTGGGCGCATCGTTCGTATGCAGAGTACTGAATACCAGGTGTCCAGTCAGCGAAGCCTGAATTCCCATCGAAGCGGTCTCGTTGTCCCGCATCTCGCCGACCAGGATGATGTTGGGGGCCTGACGCAACATCGCGCGGATGATCAGGGCGAAATCCAGCCCGATCGAGTGCTTGACTTCGACCTGGTTGATCCCCGGCAGGTAGTACTCGACCGGGTCCTCGGCCGTGATGACCTTTCGGTCGGGACGATTCAGCGCGTTCAGCGAGGCGTACAGCGTGGTCGTTTTTCCCGACCCTGTTGGGCCGGTCACCAGGATGATGCCGTTGGGTCGGCGGATCAGCGAATTGAAGTTCCGGAAGTCCCGCTCGGACAAACCCAATTGCCGGACACCGACCTTGATATTGTCCTTGTCCAGCACCCGCATCACCGACGATTGCCCGTGATTGGTGGGAATGATGCTGACCCGCAAATCGAGCTGCTTGTCGCCGACGGTGATTTTGATCCGGCCGTCGGTCGGTCGCCGCTTTTCGCTGATGTCGATTTTCGACAGGATTTTGATCCGGGCGATCAGTGCGGAAAGCATCCGCCGCGGGGCATTTTCGCGTTCGACCAAAACGCCATCAATTCGATAACGAATCCGGACCCGGTCTTCGAAGGGTTCAACGTGAATATCGCTGGCGCGAAGCTGAACCGCTTCCTGGATCATCAAATTGACCAGCCGGATGACCGGGGCGTCACTGGCGTCGTCGTCGTCACCACCACCCTCGGCGCTGGCGTCTTCGGTTTCCGTGAAGTCGATCGCGGTATCGGTGAATTCCTGCAACATCGAGTCAGCCGATTCCCCTTCGACCTGGCCGTAATATTGGTTGATCGCGGCCAGGATCGCGGACCGCGGGGCCAGGGCGGTTTCGATCTTTTGATTCAAAATGAAGCGGAGCTTTTCGATGGTCTCCAGGTCGAAGGGGTCTGCCAGCAAGACCTTCAACGCCCCATCATCGGCGGAAAACGGGATCACCTCGTTTTCGCGAGCCACCGATTCGGGCACCAATTCGATCACGTCGGCAGCAATCTTGTTGGACCGCAAATCGACGTAGGGGATTTTGTGAAACTTCGCCATCGCCTCGGCTACCTGCTCCGGCGTCGCGTATTCCATGTCGATCAAGGCGTCGCCAATCGACATTTTTTGTTCGCTGGCCATCGTTTCGGCCTCGGACAATTGGTCCAGGCTGATGATGCCTCCGCGAAGGAGCAGATCGGTAAAGTCCGGCATCGTTTGGCTCATACTATTCATCCCGTTTAGGCTCGTTTCCCATTGATCTAGGATACCATCCAGCCGGGAGATCGTTAGCGGCAAGTTTGGAAACCGAAACATCCCCCCGGGCCGGCCACCAGGCTAGCTAACAACCCCTTAACCCAAGCCTGTTCGATGAGCGTGGTGACCGTTACCTGCCCGAAGTGCCAGACCCGTTTGTCGGTCGGCCCGGGGACCACTCAATTTCGCTGCCCCCAGTGCCAGGCGGTGTGCAAGATGCCCAGTGGATCGCCCTCAGCGGCTCCGGCATCCCCAGGCGGCCAACCAAATCCTGCCGGCCAACCAAACCCAGCCGGCCGATTGCCGCCAGCCGGCCAATCACGACCAGCCCAATCACCTCCGGCCTTCCCATCCGGTCCGACTCCGCCGCAACCGACCGTCGGCACCTTTCCCGGCGGGAACTTCGCCCCTTCGGGCGGAAACTTCGCCCCCGCTGGCAACGTCGCGGCCGCCCCACAAATTGCCGCCGCGAACGAATCAAAAACACAGCCTGAGGGCAAGGCAAAACCCAACCAGCTTTCACGCGATGCTTTGATCGCGATCGCCGCGGCCGCCGCGATCATCCTGATGCTTTCAATGGCCGCCGCCGCACTGCTGGTCTATCGACTGTCGCCCGGCGAGGATAAAACCGCCGCCGGCAATTCCGCCACCGGCAATCCAGTCGCAGGGTCCGCGGCGGGAGCGGGCGCAGCATCGGCGGCCAGCGCGCCACCGATTGAATATCGCGAGGTCAAAGCCCCCGAGAATCTGCGGAAGAAAATTTACAAGGACCTGCGGATGGCGGCCGATTCCAGCACCGGCGCGAAGGTGCCACTGGGAAAGGATTCGGCGATCCGTAAACACCTGAACAAGACCATGCAAAAAGTCTTGGACCGCGAATTCAAAATGCAGGCCCTGCAAAACAACATGAGCGAAGACGATGTGCGTGAAATCTTCAAAGAAGGGACCGCCAAACAGTGGTGAAAGATTCTCACCGGCAACCCGCCAGCGCTCACGTTGTCGATTCGACCAGCTATCTGTTGCCGGTTCGCATGCGAATGCCGCTTAAGTTCGGCAGCGAATCGGTGGAGCATGTCGTTTGCCTGCGAGTGCGGGTCACATTGCAAAGCGATGATGGAAGAACCGCCGTCGGATGGGGCGAAACCCCGCTATCGGTCACCTGGGCATGGCCCGATCCCAAGCTGTCGTACGCGGATCGCTACGATGCCATGGTCGCATTTGCCGATTCATTGCAAACGCATTTGGTCGATCGCCCCGCTCGGGGCCACGCGATTGAAATTGGCCACGACATGACCGAGCATTTGCTGCCGACCTTGCGAGCGGCTTCCGCGCCAGCGGTTTCCACACCAGCGGTTTCCGCGCCAGCAGTTTCCACACCAGCGGCGTCCGTCACCGGCGGCGTGCCGGAATTGGCCAGCCTGGTGATCGGCAGCGCCTACGATCTCGCCGTGCATGACGCCTATGGAAAATTACATGACCTTGATACCTATCAGACATACACAAGTGAATTTCTAAAGCCCAAGCTGGCGACGTTCTTCGAAAATCCAGAAACGTTTGAAAGCCAGGGAACATCGCCGCACGGCGTCACTAGCGATGTTTCTTTTCAAGGCAGCGCCATTCAGGATTTTCTGGTCTCCCCCCAACCCACGCGCATGCCGGTATGGCATCTGGTTGGCGGCCTGGACCCTTTGGATTCCAGCGATGCCGCATCGCTGGATGCACCGGAGGACGATTATCCGTTTACGTTGGAACAATGGATGCGTCGCGACGGGCTGACCCATTTGAAGATCAAGCTTCGCGGCACCGATACCGATTGGGACTACGAACGCATTTTGCGAGTCGCTGAAATCGCGGACGCTTGCGGCGGTGCGATGCTGTCCACGGACTTCAATTGCACGGTGACCGATCCACAATACGTCAACGACATTCTGGATCGTTTGGAAGCGGATCATCCGAAGGTTTTTGGCAGCATTCGCTATGTCGAACAACCGTTTCCCCACGACCTGCCGGCTAACCGCATTGATGTCCATTCGGTCTCGCGACGCAAGGACTTGTTCCTGGATGAAAGCGCGCACAATTGGCGATTCGTTCGGCTTGGCCGCCGACTTGGCTGGACGGGCGTCGCCCTAAAAACCTGCAAGACGCAAACGGGTGCACTACTGAGCCTTTGCTGGGCCAAGGCACACGGTATGCCGTTGATGGTCCAGGATTTGACCAATCCGATGCTGGCGCAAATTCCGCACTGCCGTTTGGCCGCCGCCGCGGGCACGATCGCGGGTGTGGAAAGCAACGGAATGCAGTTTTACCCGGACGCAAGTCTGCCGGAGGCCGAAGTTCATCCGGGTCTGTATCAACGTCGCGATGGAAAGCTGGATCTAAGCACGCTCACCGGGCCCGGCTTTGGCTACCGAATCGACGAAATCCAACGCACGCTGCCACCGGCTCATTCATCCGCCTCGCGCAAATCCAGCATTCCCGCGAAGTAAATCACCGGCGCGTGAGATTGATGGACCGTGTATTCCATCAACAACGCCCAATTCCAATATTCGTGGACGTTTTCATAACCCGGCCAATCTTCGTATTGCGGATAAATCGTTCGCTCGGTCGCGAGGTGCCAATTCAGCGGCCACGCGTCGCCTCGCCGGTCGGTCCGTGCCGGACCATAGATTGGGATGCCACGCGGGGCCGCCCGGCCGACAAAGCGGGTATCACAGTGCAAGATGTTGCGGATGCTGCGCGGGTGCACACCGGTCATGTAAACCCGATCCACCGGATTGCCACCACCGGCATACGCCATCCCCGAAATGGCCGCATCCAGATACTCCGGTGCATCAAACCGTTTCCAGCAGCGCAGCAGGATCGCCGAACCCCAATCGGGCCATGAACCGGCGCCCCAGCTCAGGGGCACCCAACCGTTCTTGAGAACGCCAAACGGACTGCGGCGATAGCTGCCCTCCAGATACGCTTGTTCGATCGTGTGCTTGGCCGAGGCAATGATTTTTTGCTTCAGCGGCTCGTTCAGTTTCTCCGCCTCGGTGGGGCTTTCCAACAACGTCAGCAGACTCATCACAGCGGGCGGATACACCGAACTCCATGCCTGCTTGACACGACGATCCAGGTAGCCATGAAGCATCGTTCGATCGCGATCCCGTGACGCCGTTGCGACGCACTCGGCAAGCGCCAACGCGACCGTGTCGGACAAACCGGTGGCCGATGAAGAATCGATTGCCGCCAAGTCGTATTGTTTGCCGAGCCAATCGATGGCCGCCAACGCCGAACGCTGGTACATGTCGGCCTCGTCGGTGCGTCCCAGTTTTCGCAGCGCCCGGGCCAGTCGCGCGGCCGCGGCCGCATGACACGCGTCGGATTCAACCGATGCGGCGCAGACATAAATCGGCAAGCTGTTCAACCAACTCGGTTCGCCCTGTTGCGGATGAGCGGAATATTCCACCGCCGATGGCACGCCGCCATCGTCATCCTGCAAACGCACCCACAGATCGGCGTTCCACTTTGCCGCGTCAATCAGGCGATCACGTCGCGGCGAGGCCGGCATCCGCTGCGCTAAATCGCTCAGCAGATAAGTGATGATCCAGTGATTCTTGTTGCGATCGAAATCGCCGGCATCCATAAACCCACCGTCGATTCGCAAGTCGGGCGCGGGCTTGGGATTGCCGGCCACGATCTCTGCAAAGTTCGCATTGGTGTATTTCGCTTCGGTACGAAACACCCGTCGACCGCGTTTGGCGTCATCCTGGATGGGCACCGCGGCGGGGCGACGAAAGACACTGCCATCGGAAAGCTTGATGTCTTGCGTGATTCCCCAGGCGTGCGCCCACAGCCCGTCGAGCGCGGCGTCGCAGGTTCGCTGGTAAACATCCTCGCGGATTGGAAATGGCTCGCTGGTGCCGATTCCGCGAAGCACAATTTCATAATCGCCGGGGTCCGATAGTCCGGAAAAATCCAGACGAAAAGTTGCCACACCGGCGTCGTTGGATTGCCCGCCGCTGGGCCGACGTTGCAGCCCGCGATGGTCGCCCGGTTGATCGGCGTCACGATGTCGCTTGCCTTTGCCACGCCATTTGATGTCGCCGCCGGCAACATCACGAACAACAAAATCGAGTTCGGTTTCGTCGTACTGCAGCTCGCCGCCGTCGCCCATCCAACACGAAACGAATGCGTGCTTGAGTGGATCGGAGGGGCGAAACCCAAGCATCGAAACGTGGATCGCGGGGCTCGCTGTGCGCACCGATGCATCGGAGGACCGTGCCGATGGAAGGGTGTCGCTGTCGGCGGTGACGGAGAACTGCAAGCCCTTGGCGGGGCGTTTCAATTTCAGGAACACCTGGTGCTGCCAACAAACCTCGGGCCGCCCGGCGCCGGTGTCCGCGCTGTTGGTAATTCGGGATTTTCGAAACGCCGATACGACCGGAACCACTCCCGCGGAGTCGCGAACATCCCAAGCGCCCGGATCGGTCAAAACGGCCAGATCGACCCGGCGACCCAAGTATCGATCGGGCGTTCGAAGCAACAATCCGTCGCCTTGCCGGCGACCGATCAAATCTCCGATCCGCTGCCCTTCGCGAATCACAAAACGACTTTTTTCAGATGGCTGCTTGATGATGTCGTCGGGCTGGGCGGCATAGGGAATCAACTCACCCAGCTGCACTTCGCCTTCGTCGATCGTGACGACCAACACGTCGCGGGCGGCCAGGGCGATGCCGCTGATGCGGGCATCGCCCTGGCCGCCCGCGACGTGTTGGTCGTCACGATCGACGAAGGCGAAGTGCAGCTGGGTGAGTTGATTCCCTATGCCGCCCAGCCCGACGACATCATCAAGCAGCCATCTGAA
>JBCCRW010000196.1:0-10533 GCA_039201055.1 Planctomycetota bacterium
ATCCGCTGCAATCGTCATCACGGCATCGCTTCGAACATGCGAAGTCCGTGAAGCATTGCGACCGTATCGATCGTCGCAATCGTTAGACCCACGAATCATCCGCGCCAGCGGGCGCAAGAAAAGAGCGGAAATCTCAGGGGCAATTGAGATTCCCGCTAAGCGTTGCTAAGCCATGGGGCAATGCTCGTGCAACACAGAGGTTCCGGCGAACGCCGCAGAGGGCACGGCGTCGCCTTCAATTGTGGTAAAAGCATACGGCCACCCACAGCATTTGCAAGCAAATCACGCAAAGAATTGGCTGATTTTCGCTCATTTGGTCGAAAATCGCCCATCGGGGTCGTTTCCGTTTCACCCAAAACCCGAAAAATGTCCGTCCCGCTTCGAAAAGTCATTCGAGCTTGTCTGCGACCCGCGGCGCGGCAAGCTCGTCGTTGGCTTGATTCTCCACCACCACCCAAACCGCCGACAACATTTCAGTGGCAAACTCTCAAGGCGGGTCCGGCGGCAGGCATTCAGCTTAAACTTCCGTCCCCGTCGGTCCTTTCGGATCGGATCGTCAATGGACAATTTGAAGCGTTGGAAAGTCAGTTGGTCACCAAGCTGATCGGCAATGGCGACCAATGCATCGACATCGGCGGTCATTACGGTCACTTCACGATGCTGATGTCATCGTTGGCAAGTGAGGGTCATGTCCACACATTCGAACCCGTTCCCGCCCACGCGCAACGATTGTCCGAGGCGGTCTCTCGATCCAAACGGGGCAATGTCACAATTCATGAGATGGCCGTCGCGGAGACCGAAGGCGAAATGCGACTTCGCTTCGCAGACCAAGCCGGAGACGATTCCATGGCCTACTTGACCGAATACGGCGGCGTCGACGTGGCGGTCGCACGCGAACAATACAAGTCGTTTGTCGACACCATCGTGTCAACAAAGACGCTGGACAGGATCGGTGAAGAGGTGTCTGAATTTGGGAAAGTCACCTTCATCAAGATGGATGCCGAGGGAGCCGAAGCCGCGATCATCCGGGGCGGGTTGCGATTTTTAGAGCAATGCCGTCCACGCATCTTGATGGAAATCCACGGGGTGCAAGAAGCCCTCTGCTGCGCCGACCGCCTGTGGCCCCTGGGTTATCAGGCCATTTTGTTATCGACAACGAAGACGACCCACCCCATTTTGTGGACCGCGGTTCAAGACGATACCGCGATCGAAGTGGTCGCCGAGGTTCTCGGTCAGCGACCGATTGTGTTGACGGGAAACACAGTAGATCGATAGATCAAAAAAGGGTGGGTTGGCGTACGTGCACCCGTGTAGCCATCTGCATGAGTGAGCCGAGATTGCGGCCTTTGCCGCGAGCCGGGCCCTTGCACCGAAGCGTGTTCGACCGAAGCGAACGTCAACAGACGCGGGCGCGTGGCTGTCGCCAAACCTTCGGCTCACATGCGCATTCGGGCGCCGAAGCCGCGGGTGCCGGTATTTTGGTCGGGGATTTCCGGAGGTGGCGTTCGACTCGCTTGGGGCTCGCCAAACGTACCACCGGCTAATTGATCCCATGCCTTCGCGCGTAAGCCCAGCCGCCCGGATTAACACAATTCGTTCCCGGCTCAAACATGCCAGCATTTTCATAAAGGATTCACAAATGTGTGCTTCGGTCACAAGAAGATATAAGGACCACTCAATGTTGTCTTTTACATCAAAAGCTGCAATGAGAAAAAAATGTTCAATAGCATGAGCATTTTATATACCAACACACAAACATTTTCTTTGGTTCGGCGTGCTTGCCGCCTTTGTCACCAAGAGCCCTGGCCGCATCCACTCCGCCCGCGGCTTGCTGCCGATGATCGCAGAAGTGGAATGTCGTCTCGTTTTGCGACGAAGCGTCAGAACTGCCCACATCGATGCATTTTACGCCAATTTTAGCGGCACTTGCGCTTCCGTGGACGATGCGACCGGCAGCCACGCCCCGTCGCAGAATGAATCATCGTGGCGTTGGAGAACCGTTTTCACCGTTCGCTCAAAACTGAAAAACCGAAGCGTTTTCAAGGACCGACGACGATCCTCGCCTCGCCTCTCTTGCACGCAAAGGGCGTATTCCCCGGGGATTCTTATTATTAGATCTTCCGTGCTTACATACTCACACACAAAACACCCTTCCGACGGGTTGCTCGGTCCGTCGTCAAAATCGATTTGCTACCAAAAACGAGTGATCGACTTTGTAATTTTCCGATGAAGCGAGTTCAAAAAATGGGTCCTACGGTTGCGATCGGCACCGTTGCAGCTGGCCTAAAGGCTTGGGTCGACTTTGCGGCCTGTTTGGCCGAGTTGTTTTTTCTTGCATCGTCTTCGGCGACCGGTAGAACGAAACCGCCGGGTCGTCGCCATCGACATGACCGGCAAGTTCCGGCGGTGGCATCGTGTCACCCAAAGGGACGAAGTCCGCGCTGACCGGCCCAAGTGATGGCATCTGCGATCGCTTGCTTTTCTGCCCGTCAGCCTGCTCATCAGCGAGAACGGATTGGATGCACGGAGTTTTTGCCTTCTTGAGTGACGCATCCACGATTGGGTTGCTCGTGTCGCTCGCCGCCCTCGGTATCACCGTGGCGCTGGTTCCCTTTTCGATGCGTTTGGCATCGTCGTTGGGAATGCTGGACCAACCCAACGCCCGCAAGGTCCACCGTGTCCCCATCCCCCGGCTTGGCGGCATTGCGATTTTTGGCGGCGTGGTTCTGACGCTGCCGCTGGCGATTGTTTGGTTGTCGCTGCGTCCAAGCGCTGACGACGGCGGTGCGTCGATGGAACTGTGGGTGCGTCTGTCTTCGATTCTTGTCGCCACCACGATCGTGTTTGCGGTGGGCTTGGTCGACGACGTGCGCAGCGTTTCCTCACGCTTCAAACTGCTGGCACTGGTCGCCGCGGCGATGATGATTTGCGGTGGTGGTGGCGTGCTGCACGGATTGCTTTTGGGCGGCATCCAGCGCTACGACTTCAACGCGGTGTCGTGGTTGGTGACCGTGGGTTTTGTCATCACGATTGCCGTGGCGATGAACTTCATCGACGGTTTGGACGGGCTTGCCGGCGGCATCGCGTTTGTCTCGTCGTCGGTTTTGGCGGTGCTGGCTTTGGCATCCGGTTCGATCGAAGCGGCGTTGATCCCTTTGGCGTTGTCGGGCGCTTTGGCTGGTTTTTTGTGGTTCAATTGGCATCCCGCGAAGACCTTCATGGGCGATTGCGGATCCATGACGATCGGCTTTCTCTTGGCCGCGTCGATGGTGGTGGCCAATGGAAAGATTGGTTCGGTGCGCGGCCTGTTGATTCCGACTTTGGCCCTTTCGATCCCAATCGCCGATTCGATTCTGACGGTGTTTCGACGTCGCTACTTGCAGCGGCGATCGGTGTTTTCGGCCGAACGCGGGCACATCCACCATCAATTGCTTGACCGGGGTCTGACGCATCACCAGGCCGTTATTTTTTTGCTCGGATCCACAACCGTCATTGTGGTCATCGCTTTGTTCACTCTGGCGCTGGACGAATGGGCCAAGGTAGGCGGTTTGATGTTGATCGCGCCGGTTTTGTACGGCACCTTTCGCTTCGCCGGATCGGTGCGAACCAATGAAATGATCGATGCGCTAAAAAGCAAACGTCATGACGACCGCATCAAGCGTCGCTACCGGGCTTCGTTTGAGGACCTGCAGTTGGAATTCGCACAGGTCAATAGCTTTAGCGCTTGGTGGGCGAGCGTTTGCAAGGCCGCCGGTGAGCTAAAGTTTGCAACGCTCAAGCTAAGCTTGCCCGGCCAGGACGGGCGGCGTCGGGAAATGACTTGGACCCACGAGGATTCCAGGATCCTCGCCATGAACGGGCTCAAGGCAAGCTTGCCGATTGAATTGGGCTCCGACGACGAACCCAACGCGATCGCGACCATTTCCATCGCCTCGGAAGTTTCGCTGGAATCGGCGTCCGAGCGTTTGGGCCTGTTTTCGCGATTGATGACCGAATACTCGCTCGCGGATCTGCGCGCCAAACAGCGGCGAGCGGCTCAGAGGGGTTCGGTTTCAGACTCCGATGACGCGGTGCCAAGCCGGCGCAGCCTTCCGGCCCCCGACCAGTCCCCGTTTGCGGACTTGCGAGTCGCGCTGGTGCACGATTTTTACTACACCTACTGTGGTGCCGAACGGGTCGTTGAGGAAATTCTTAAGGTCGTTCCCCATGCCGAACTTTTTGCCCTGTTCGACTTTTTGCCCGAATCCGAACGCGAATTCTTGCACGGCAAGCCGGTCAATATCAGCTTTATCCAGCGTCTTCCCTTCGCAAAGCGGAAGCATCGTGCGTATCTGCCGCTGATGCCACTGGCGATCGAGCAATTGGATTTGTCCCAATACGATCTCGTGATCAGCAGTTCTTACTTGGCGGCCAAAGGCGTCATCACTGGACCGGATCAATTGCACGTGTGCTATTGCCATAGTCCCGTTCGCTACGCCTGGGACTTGCAGCATCAATACCTCCAGGACGCGGGACTGGGTTATTCCCCCAAAGGCTTGCTGGCCCGCGCGATCCTGCATTACATCCGCAATTGGGATGTCCGTACCAGCTTGGGTGTGGATCACTTTGTCGCCAACAGCGACTTCATTGCCCGACGGATCAAAAAGTTGTATCGCCGCACGGCGACGGTCATCCATCCGCCGGTACAAACCCATAAATTCAGCCCCAAGACACCATCTCGGCCTCGACAGCGACCCGACGTTGGCGTCGATACGGTAACACGCGAGATCTCCGTAGCCGACCTGGCGACCGCCAACGATGACGCGCCCTACATCGTGCTCGGACGGATGGTGCCTTACAAACGAACGCCGATGATTGTCGCGGCTTTCAGTCAAATGCCAAAGCGAAAGCTGTTGGTCATCGGCGAAGGTCCGGATGAAGAACGCGCCCGCGCGGTGGCCGGTCCCAACACCGTGTTTCTCGGACGACTTCCGCAACAACAGGTCATCGAGCATTTGCGATTGGCCAAGGCGTTGATCTTCGCCGCCGAAGAAGATTTTGGCATCGTGCCCGTCGAAGCGATGGCGTGCGGGGTCCCGGTCATCGCGTATGGCAAAGGCGGAGTCACCGAAAGCGTGATCGATGGTCTACACGGCGTTCACTACGACCATCAAAACGAGGAAAGCTTGATCGACGCGGTCCAGCGCTTCGAATCGGGACTGGAGTTCGGAAAGTTCAAACGCGACGAAATCCGGAAGCACGCCGAGACCTTTAGCACCGACGCCTTTGCGCGGAAGCTTAGCGAGAAGCTGACGACATGGTGCAACATTCGCTGGCCGGACCGCGCCAGCAAACGACGCGCGGCGACCAACGCTTCAAGCCCCGCATCAAACCATCAAACCGCGACAAAAGATCCGGCGGCAGTGTCGGCGGGGTCCGCGGGCGCCATCACGTCGTCGCCACTGTCAAAATCATCTTTGACCCAATCATCGCTATCCGAATCGTCACTGCCCACGTCCAAGGATCAGTAGCGAGCGCCCTGTGATTCAAACGATGAATCCTAACGATTGCATCGAAAATGATTTGGTCGCATTGACCCGCGGTCATGTCCTTCGCAATCAATCGATGAGCCAGCGAACACGTTGGAAGATCGGCGGCAATGCCGACGTGTTGGTGTACCCCGGCGACATTGCCGAGTTGAGCACGATCGTGGGTTACTTGCATCGACACGGATTGCCCTGGATCACGATGGGCCACACTTCAAATTTATTGGTCGATGATCATGGCATTCGCGGAATTGTTTTGGTGATCGCCGAAAATCTTTCGGGCTTTGCGCATGATGGACAAGACGTTGTCGCGGAGGCAGGCATGTGGGTTCCCGGATTCGCGTCACGCCTGGGCCGCTTGGGTCTGAGTGGTGCCGAACACATCATCGGGATTCCCGGCACCCTTGGCGGATTGGTGTGCATGAACGGCGGCAGCATGCGTCGCGGGATTGGCGAAAACGTCGTTTCGGTGACCTGCCTGGATCGCACCGGCCAAGTCATTGAATTGGATCACGCCGCCTGTGAATTTGGCCGTCGCACATCACGCATCCAACGTGATCAATTGACCGTCACCAAAATTCGCTTTCGATTTGATGCCGGCAACCCGAAACAGATACGCCGCGAGATGCGAACCATCCTGGCCAGCCGCCGGAAAAAGTTTCCACTCAAAATGCCCAACTGTGGTTCGGTCTTTGTCAGCGATCCGGCGAACTACGCCAGCTTTGGACCGCCCGGCGCCGTCATCGAACGTTGCGGCCTGAAAGGCTGTCGTATCGGCGACGCTCAGGTATCGCCCCGGCACGCCAATTTTATTGTCAATCTGGGAAACGCTAGTGCGGGCGACACCTTGAAGTTGATTCAGCACATCCGGACCACCGTGCTTCGCGAGATGCAATGCGATCTCCGCTGCGAGGTCCGGTTTTTGTCCTCGGATTGCCAAATTCGCCCCGCTCATGAGGTCGCCGCTTGATGTCGCAAGCCCTTCAAAACCTTCCTAAAACAGCGAGTCCACCGGTTTCCTCGGAAGCCGCGGGGCGGCCGTCCACGTCCCAGCGTGCCGACGTGTTGACCGTCTTTCCATCACGACTTTACGGCGAGGTGACGGTCAGCGGTGCCAAGAATTCAGCGCTTCGTTTGTTGGCCGCTTCGCTGTTAACCGACGATGAAATCCGACTGACCAACTACCCCGACCAGCTACTCGATGCGCAATTGCACATTGAAATGTTGGAGCAGCTGGGCAAACGCTGCGTCGTCACCGCGGGGGCCATCACGATCGACGAACCCGAAGGTCTGGATCATAGCCTGCAATGGCACAAGCGTTCGATTCGCAACACGCTGCTGATCTTGGGCGCGTTGACCGCGCGCACCGGTTGCGGCCAGGTCCCACTGCCCGGCGGTTGCCAGATCGGGGCGACGCAAAATTTGCGGCAATACGATATTCACATCGACGTTCTGGAAGCATTGGGTGCCCGCGTCACCGAGGCGGATGGTGTGCTGCGGGCCGAAGCACCCGATGGCCTGGTGGGAACGGACATTCAATTGCGAGTCCGATCGACCGGCGCGACGGAGAATGCGCTATTGTGCGGTTCGTTGGCCAAGGGAACGACGCGAATTTGGAATCCACACCTTCGCCCCGAAATTCTGGATTTGATCGGGCTCCTTCGCACGATGGGCGCCGACATCCGTGTTTTTGGGCAACAACGCATCGAGATCGACGGCCGCGAGCGTCTTCAGGGTGGCACGCATCGGGTGATCCCGGACAACGTCGAGGCGCTGACGTGGGCGGTCGCGGCGGTGTTGACCGATGGCGAAGTGGAGATCCACGATTTCCCGTTCGAGCATTTGGAAGTTCCGCTGATCTATCTGCGTGAAAGTGGTGCCAAGCTGTTTCGTGGCGAACGTTCAATGGTCGTGCGTGGCGGAAACTGCTACCCGTTGGAATTGAGCACGGGGCCTTACCCCGGAATCAATTCGGACATGCAACCGATCCTGGCGGTCTACGGCTTGCACGCCGATGGGGAATCTCGCTTCGTGGATCTACGTTTTCCAGGACGATACGGATACGCGAAGGAACTGCAAAAGCTGGGCGGCCGCTGCACCATTGATGGGAACCTGCTGCGAATCCATGGTGGCCATCCTTTGACGGGAACCGCCGTCCAAGCACTCGATCTACGTGCCGGTGCCGCACTGGCGTTGGCCGGGTTGATCGCTCGCGGGCCAACCCACATCCATGATTGTTGGCAGATTCTACGGGGCTATTCGAACTTTATCGAAAAGGCCCGTTCGCTTGGCATGCGAGTCCAACACTCGGACTCCTAAGTCGATCTTTTTCCATCTCATCAAAAATTGATACTCCACTCGCATCAATTCCCCATGCAAAGACAAGGACAAGCAGGGCGTTGAGCACGGCGGTCACCCCCACCGCACCCGGCGGCGTGAATTCTGTGCCGGCGACCTCCGGCCCGGCGATTGCAGCACCGTCGGCCCATGCAAACCTCTTTGAAACGTCTCACCTCAAGGAAGACCTCGGCCGACGCACGGCGAAGTCGGCTGCCATCACCGTCTCCGCCCAAGCGGTCCTGTTCGTGCTCAATTTGGGCACAACGATGGTGTTGGCCAGGTTGTTGTTGCCGGAGGACTTTGGCCTGGTCGCCATGGTCCAGGTCGTGATTGGCTTTATCCAGGTCTTCCGCGATGGCGGGCTGTCGATGGCGACGGTGCAAAAATCGGAAATCACCCACGCCCAAATCTCCGTCCTGTTTTGGCTCAACCTTGCCCTCAGCGCGGTCATTGCCGCGGTCACCATCGCCCTGGCACCGCTGATTGCTTGGATCTATGGCGATTCGCGATTGTCCGGCATCACCTGCGTCACCGCCGCCAGCTTTTTGATTTCCGGTGCGATTGTCCAGCATCGCGCGCTGATGACCCGCCAAATGCAATTCGGGCGTTTGGCAAGCATCAACATCCTGTCGAAGCTTATCGGGTCGATCGTTGCGGTGATTCTGGCTTGGCACGTGCAAAGCTACTGGGCATTGGTCATCATGCCGATCGCCAGCAGCATCGTCGAAATGGTGCTGACCTTTGGGTCCTGCCGCTGGATACCCGGCACGCCCAAACGCGGCGCGGGTGTACGCGGGATGGTCCGCTATGGCAGCGATTATATGGCCGCCCAGGCGATGAATTATTTGAGCCGCAGTGCGGATAATTTTTTGATCGGAATGACCAGCGGTGCCGGGGCGTTGGGGGTGTATACCAAGGCCTACAGTTTGCTCCTTTTGCCGCTGCGACAATTCCTGGGCCCCATCACTTCGGTCACCGTGCCGGCGCTGAGTCGTTTGGTCGACCAACCAGACGAGTTTCGTCGTTTTTTCATGCGGCAAGGATCACTGGTCGTGACCGCCGCCGGGATGAGCGTTTTCTTTTGCGTCGCGTCGGCGACGGAATTGATCACGATTGTGCTGGGTGAGAAGTGGATCGACGCGGTTCCTATTTTCTGGTGCTTGGCGCCGGGGGCGTTCCTGTCCACGACCAACATCTGCGGCACCTGGGTTTGCGGCACGCATGGCTTGGCGAATCGCCAACGTACGGTCGCTTTCGTCGCCGCACCGACCTACTTGATCGCCTTTGCGATCGGCAGCCTTTGGGGCGGGGTTGGCGTGGCGGCCGGGTACAGCATCGCGTGTTTGCTGATGCGACATCCAAATTTTGCGTATTGCCTTCGCGGCATGCCGGTCCAGCCAAGCGACATATGGCACATGACACTCCGCCCGATGATTGCCGGCGGTGGCATGCTGCTGATCTCAATCGCCGTGACCTATGCGAATCCAATGCCGATCGCCATGGCGTTCGCATTCAAATGCGTCTTGTTTGCCGCGACGATCGCTTTGATGGTTGGGATCGGTTGGCTGCCCAGCCCAATGGCATTGAAAAGCAGCCTGCGGCCCGCGAGTGCCTGAATCATGTTGCGGTCGGTTCACCGGCACGAACGCTGCCGCGAAAACATGCCGGTCGCAAACCTGAAAGCTTGAGCGTCCAGCTTTGAAAAAAATCACCGCCATCAGCGTCTTCTACAATCGCGAGTCCAGCGTGCAACCATCCGTTGCCAGCCTTGTGGACCAAACCTGCGACGATTGTGAAATCGTTCTGGTTGATGATGGTTCCCAAGACGGGACGCTGGATGCACTGAATCGATTCGCAGGTGGGCGTGTCAAAGTCCGATCTTCACCAAACATCGGCTTCACCCGGCAATTGATTCGCACGATCGCCTCCACACAAAGCGAATACATCGCCATTCACGGTTCCGGCGATATCTCGCTGCCGGAACGGTTTGCCAAGCAATCCGCAATCATGGACGCCGACGCGTCCATCGGCGTTGTGGGTAGCCATATGATCGAAGATCGCGGCCCGGATTGCGAGCCCGTTTACCTTCGTCGCCGCGTGGATCGCGATAGTCGCAAGCGTTTGTTGCAACAAAACTTTTTCGCTCACGGCGAAGTGATGTTTCGCCGGAACGCATACGATCAAGTCGGCGGCTACAGGGCCTTTTTTCAATACGCCCAGGACTTTGACCTGTGGTGCCGAATGAGTCGTGTCACGGGCTTTGCCAATTGTGACGATTTCCTGTACCGGCGTTCGCATCAGCCCGACGGTGTGTCGTTCCGATCC
This sequence comes from Planctomycetota bacterium, assembly GCA_039201055.1. Lineage (GTDB taxonomy): Bacteria > Planctomycetota > Planctomycetia > Pirellulales > Pirellulaceae > Rubripirellula. The sequence continues at coordinate 10,191 of JBCCRW010000196.1, forward strand.
AAGACAAAACTGGCCCAGGTGATGTACTGCGATTTCGCAAAGCATTGCCATCGCGCGGTCTTGGACGGGCGGCCCGATCCCTTGGAGGACATCGGGCCCGCGGCCATCCTGCTACGTCGTCGTTCGCGACCGCTCGGTTTGTGGATGGATCGGCAAGCCATGAAGTTGGCCCGCGTCGGCAGACAAGCTGAAGCGGAATCCTTGATCCACGCATCGATCCAATATCGAAGCGGTCCACACGCGTGGCTATCGGCCGCCGTGGTCAAATTTCCGAGCGTTTCGAAGGGATGGCTGCAATTGAAGCAGTTGCTGCGTGGGCGAAGTTCGTCCCCGAAAGCCTCCC
>JBCCRW010000197.1:0-10532 GCA_039201055.1 Planctomycetota bacterium
ATTGACCGGACCCGATGGAAACGTGTTTGTTTTGGATTGGTCCGACACGGGTGAATGTCACGAACATGATGGCGTGCATCGCACCAGCGGCCGGATTTACAAGATCAAACATTGCGATGCACCGGAGCGGAAGACGCCGGACATCTCCACGTGGAAATTGGCTGACTGGATGGCGGCATCCTTGTCATCGCGATCATGGGATCGGCGGATCGCGATCCGTCATTTGCATCACTCGTCGCTCCGCCAAACCCTGCAAAGTGATCCCGGATATGCCGGCGCGGTCGCGGACCTGCGGCGGGTGCTGGCCGACACGCGTGATCTTGGAACGGCTTCACAAACACGACGGATGCGCGCATTGATGACGCTGCACGCGCTCGGCGAAGTGGATACCCCGGTCCTGTTGGATTGTCTTCAAAGTGCCTGCGAAACCGTTCGTACGTGGGCGATTCGATTGAGTAGCGAGCGTTGGCTACTGGATGATGCAATGGGTGCCGCTTGGAAGCAGCATCGCGAAACAACGCCGGATGCGGAAACACTGGCATCCATGCTGCCCGCATGGCTGGATCTGGCACGCCATGACGGGTCCGCCCAGGTGCGATTGAATTTGGCATCGTTGCTGCAACGTTTGCCCGTTGAGAATCGCGCGGAATTGGCGTCGGCCTTGGTGTCTCACGCCAGTGACGCCGCCGATCACAATATCCCACGCTTGATCTGGTACGGCTTGATTCCGTTGCTCGACGAAGCCCCCGAGCAACTGGTGGATGTGTTGGTGAAGTGTCGTTTGCCCGACACATCACGTTTGATTTCGCGTGGATTGGGCGAATGGTTGGACAAGCATCCCGACGTGGTGGATCGCCTGTTGGCGGCGGTTGCCGATTTGCCGGTGGATTGTCGCAGCGGTGCCGTGGATGGATTTGTGCAAGCCATGCGGGGCCGGCGTTCGGCAACGCCACCCCGTTCATGGCCCCGGCTTGCCGACGCGGTGGGGGCATCGGATCCGCGGATTCGTGATCTGCAAGCGCTGTTTGGTGATGGCCGGGCGGTCGAGGATTTGAAGCGAATCGTCAGCGGGAAAACGCCCAGCGATGATGCGACCCGGATGGCCGCTTTGGAAACCTTGATTCGCAGCGATGTACCGGGGTTGCGATCGATTTGCGAAAAGCAGCTTAAGAACGCCAAGTTGAACGTGATCGCGGCGTCGGGATTGGCGACGATTGATGATCCCGAGGTCGGTCGTTTGCTGGTGTCGCGGTATCGAAATTTTCGCGCCCCGCAGCGTCCCAAGTTGATCGCGATGTTGGTCCGACGCGCCGGTTTCGTGGGTCCGCTGTTGGATGCGATTGAGGCGAAAAAGGTACCGCGAACGGCGCTGAGTGCGTACGACGTCCGGCAGATTCATGCGTTGGGCGATGCGGAGTTGTCCGCCCAGGTCACCCGGGTGTGGGGCGAAGTGCGGCGCACTTCGGCGGAGAAGACTCGTCGGATCGAGGCCCTGAAGGAATCCTTGGACAGCGATCGGTTGGCCGCGGCCAACCTGGGCAAGGGGCGGACGCTGTTCCAACAACAATGCCAGTCATGCCACAAGCTTTATGGCGAAGGGGAAAAGGTCGGTCCCGATTTGACGGGGGCGGGTCGGCAAAACCTGGATTATTTGCTCAGCAACATCGTCGCGCCGTCGAGCGTTGTGGACAAGGATTATCGTTTGACGCTGTTGATGATGGATGACGGTCGCGTGATCAGTGGTTTGGTGTTGGATCAAAACGCGACGGCGGTGGTGGTGCAAACAGCCACTGAAAAACTGACCTTGCCGGCCGCCGAAATCGAGCGGCAAAAGGTGACCGAAAAGTCACCGATGCCCGAAGGTTTACTAGCGACCATGACCGACGATCAGATCGCCGATTTGATTGCGTATTTGCAGCACCCCACGCAGGTCGAAGCGGTCAAATTGGATGATTAGGATCGCAGCGGTGTGAGCTGCGAAGCGTGAGCCGTGGCTGGAGCCTCGGGGATGGGCCGGGTCCTTGCACCGAAACGTGTTCCGCCAAAGCAAACGTCCACCGGCCCGACGCGTGGCTGTCGCCACACCTTCGGCTCACCGGTGCGCGGTCGTTTGCACGGGTGAGCCGTGACTGGAGCCTCAAGCGACGGGCCGGGTACTCAGCGCGCGGTCTTGTGCATGCATGGGACCCGTGGATTCGCTTACAGCTCGGCCAGCGGCTCAGTTGCGCGATCCGCGCCGGTGAGCCTAGGCTGGAGCCTCAGCGACGGGCCGGGTCCTTGCACCGGGACGTGTTCTGCGGAAGCAAACGTTCACGGACCCGACGCGTGGCTGTCGCCACACCTTCGGCACTCAGGCGAGCACGATTCGCCTCGGAGAGGCGAGCTACTTTTTCTTCGCCTCGCAGAGGCGATCGACTTTGTCAGTCCGCCTTTTCGGGAACGGCTTCCAAGATGTCCAGCAAGACCTGGTCGGCCTCGATGCCCTCGGCTTGTGCTTCAAAGTTAAGCAGCACGCGGTGACGCATGGTCGGCAAAAATACGCGGCGAATGTCTTCGAAGCTGACGTTGAAACGCCCGTCAAGCAAACCGCGAACCTTGGATGCCAAAGCCAGGGTTTGGGCGCCGCGTGGAGACGCACCCCAGCGGACATATTGATTGGTTGCTTTGACGCTGTGAGGGCCGTCGGGGTGCGTCGCCAGCGTCAATCGCACCAAGTAATCCTGAACATGGGGCGCCAGGATGACGTCGCGAATCCGAGTTTGCCAACGTCGAATCTCGTCGCCATCCATCACCTTTTCCATTTCGGCTTGATGGCCGCGGGTGGTGCGATCGACGATGATGTTCAAGTCCTCGCGATTGCTGTATCCGACAACCAATTTGAATAGGAAACGGTCCAGCTGGGCCTCGGGCAGCGGATAGGTGCCCTCCTGTTCGATGGGGTTTTGGGTCGCCAACACGAAAAAGGGCTTTTCGAGTTCAAAGCGATGGCCGCCGGCGGTGACAGTGCCTTCCTGCATCGTTTCCAGCATCGCCGATTGGGTCTTTGGCGTGGCCCGGTTGATTTCGTCGGCCAGCAGAATTTGGGTGAAGACGGGACCTTTTTGGAATTCAAATTTCCGGTGCCCCGATTCGTCTTCGACGATCATGTTGGTGCCCAGGATGTCGGCGGGCATCAGGTCGGGGGTAAATTGGATGCGGCTGAATTGCAGTTCCAAAACCTCCGACAGCGTGCGAACCAGCATGGTCTTTCCCAGCCCCGGCACGCCCTCGAGCAGGCAGTGGCCGCCGCACAAGATCGCGGTCAGGACGCCTTGGACGATTTCGTCGTGGCCGACGATGACCCGCCCGATCATGTCCAGCACGGCGTTATATCGTTCGCGAAATTCGGCCGCTTCGGCCTCCATCGATTCAACAGTCGTGCTCATCCGGTTGTGGACCCAGGCGTAAAAAACAGCGAAAACGTCAATAATCAGGCCCGATGATAACCCGCAGGGGCGGATTTGGGTGGCGGGCAGGTCAGGTTCGCGTTTCCGGCAATCTGCGGTTTATCCGCTGGCGACACCTTGGATTTATGCGGCCGTGCTGCTGAAATGGCAATTTGTGCACTTTCGGCAAAGTTTGCACTCGTCGCGGTTCGATAATTTCGAACAATCGTCAACACCGCGCCAAACTCTCCCATCCCAACCCCCCATTGTCTCGATCCCAGCAAGAGACGCGTCCGCACGAAGGACACGGTTTCTCGCGGTGACTGGGTCAGGCATTTGAAGCGATATTTTTCCTGCTGATGAGCACCGTCACAGCAAAAGACGTTCAACAAGTTTCAGGCATCACCGTTCGCTTGGCCGGTGATTCGGGCGACGGCATGCAGTTGCTCGGCACCCAATTGACCAACACGTCCGCACTGGCCGGCAACGACGTCGCAACGTTCCCGGATTTCCCGGCGGAAATCCGCGCGCCGCGTGGCACCCGCGCGGGCGTGTCCGGCTTTCAGGTTCAATTTGCCAGCGAAGAAATTTTCACGCCCGGCGATACGCTGGATGCGTTGGTCGTGATGAATCCGGCCGCCATGGTTACCAATCTGGGTGACCTTCGCAAAGGCGGAATTTTGATCGCCAACGAGGACGGCTTTAACGACAAAGAATTCAAGCTGGCCAAGGTCGAATCGAATCCCTTGGAAGCGTCGGTGATCGAAGAGGCATATCGCGTCTTCAAGGTGCCGATGACCAAGCTGACCCGCGACGCGGTCAAAGAGCACGGCCTGTCGACCAAGATTTCCGATCGTTGCAAGAATTTCTTTGCGATGGGTTTGGTGTATTGGTTGTTCGGTCGCTCCTTGGAACCGACGCTGCGATTCATCGAAGAGAAATTCGCCAAGAAGCCCGAAGTCGCCGCGGCCAACGAGGCCGCGCTGCGTGCCGGTTGGGCCTACGGCGAAACCACCGAAGCGTTTGGCGAAAGCTATCAGGTCCAAGCGGCAAGCTTGGAACCGGGCACCTACCGCAACATCATGGGCAACCAGGCGCTCGCTTGGGGTTTGGTGACGGCCAGCAAGATTTCCAACAAAGATCTTTTCTACGGCACCTATCCGATCACGCCGGCGTCGGACATTTTGCATGAATTGTCCAAGCACAAAAACTTTGGCGTGCGAACGTTCCAGGCCGAGGACGAAATCGCGGCGATGTGTGCGACCATCGGCGCGGCCTTTGGCGGCACCATGGCGGTGACCGCGTCCAGCGGTCCGGGCATCGCGCTCAAAGCCGAAGCGATGGGTTTGGCGATGATGTTGGAATTGCCGATGGTCATCATCAACGTCCAACGGGGCGGCCCAAGCACCGGCTTGCCGACCAAGACCGAGCAGAGTGATTTGATGCAGGTCATGTTTGGCCGCAACGGTGAAGCCCCCATCCCGGTCTTGGCCCCTCGTTCGCCGGGCGACTGTTTTACGATGGCGATCGAAGCTTGGAAGATCGCCGTTGAATCGATGGTGCCCGTGGTGTTGTTGTCCGACGGGTACATCGCCAACGGCAGCGAGCCGTGGCGGATTCCCGACATGAATGACTTGCCCCGCATCGACATCCAGCATCCCGCGCCGCAACCGGCCGACGAAGCGTTCATGCCGTACCAGCGGAATGGCGAATTAGCGCGTCCATGGGCGGTGCCCGGAACCGAAGGTTTGATGCACCGCGTCGGCGGACTGGAAAAAGAAGACATCACCGGCAACGTCAGCTACGACCCGGCCAACCACGAACACATGGTCAAGACGCGGGCCGAGAAGGTGCGGCGAATTGCCGATCGCATCGACGACCAGGACATCCTGGGCGATCCCGAAGGCGACGTGTTGGTCGTTTCCTGGGGCGGTACCTACGGTGCTTGTCACACGGCCGTCGCGAACTTGAGGCGCGAGGGACACCGCGTCTCGCATGCCCATCTGCGGTACATCCACCCGATGCCCAAAAACATCGGCAAGCTGCTTCGATCGTTCAAGACCGTCGTGGTGCCCGAATTGAACTCGGGTCAACTACGGATGTTGCTTCGCGCCGAATATTTGGTCGACTGCATCGGCATCAATAAAATTCAGGGAAAACCGTTTACGGTGACCGAGTTAGTCGCGCGAATCGCCGAACACCTGCCCCAAATCAAGGCCAGCCGCGCGGGTTAAAATCGCGTCGCCCGCCGCCCGTCACCCTCGCATAGTCTCTTAAGCCCGTTAGCTGTTTTCGATATGAATCTTCCGGTCCTCAAAGCTGCCGACTTCGCCTCGGACCAAGACGTTCGCTGGTGCCCCGGATGCGGTGATTATTCGATCCTGGCGCAAATGAAAAAGGTAATGCCCAAACTGGGCGTCCCGCGCGAGAAGATCGTCTTCGTCAGCGGCATCGGTTGCAGCAGCCGCTTTCCGTATTACATGAACACCTACGGAATGCACTCCATCCACGGCCGCGCGCCCGGGTTTGCGACGGGCCTGAAGTCCACGCGTCCGGATTTGATGGTGTGGGTGATCACCGGCGATGGCGACGCGCTGTCGATCGGCGGCAACCATTTCATCCACGCGTTGCGTCGAAACTTGGACATCAACATCGTCCTGTTTAACAACCGGATTTATGGTTTGACCAAGGGCCAATATTCGCCGACCAGCGTCGAGGGCCAAATCACCAAAAGCACGCCCATGGGTGCGATCGATCACCCGCTGTCGCCGCTTTCGATCGCGCTGGCCGCCGAGGGGACTTTTGTGGCCCGATCGCTGGATGCCCATGTGTCGCACTTGGCCAACACGCTCGAACGCGCCGCCCGCCACAAGGGCACGTCGTTGGTCGAGGTTTATCAAAACTGCAACGTTTTCAATGACGGGGCGATGGACTACGCGCGGGAGAAAAAACAACGCGGACAGAACGTTGTCGAAATTGAACATGGCAAGCCCTTGGTCTTCGACGGCGGCAAAAAAGGCGTTCGCTTGGTTGGCAATCAATTGGAAGTCGTTTCCACCGACGACGTGCCGGTGGACGACTTGCTGATCCACGATGAAAAGTCGCCTAACCCATCCATTCATATGATGCTTGCGCGGATGAGTTATCCCGCGATGCCCGAGCCGATCGGTGTGCTGCGGGCCGTCGAGGGGGTGCCGACCTACGACGACCAGATCAACCAGCAGGTCGAATTGGCCAAACAGCAACGCGGCGATGGCGACTTGGCAAAGTTGTTCCACGCCGGCGACACCTGGGCCGTTTAAACACGGATGTTTCAAACTTCTTGCTCTCCAACGACACATTTCTGATATGCCTCGCGGAAAGACTTACGACAACGCCGCCACCGCCATCGGCGATACGCCGATGATTCGTATCAACCGTTTGGTGCCCGATGGCGGTGCGACGGTTTTTGCCAAGTGCGAATTTTTTCAACCGCTTAACAGCGTCAAGGACCGCATTGGCGCCGCGATGATCCAGGCAGGCGAACGCGATGGTCATATCAAAGCCGACACGCATATCGTGGAACCAACCAGTGGCAACACGGGTATCGCATTGGCGTTTGTGTGCGCGGCCAAGGGTTACAAGCTGACCCTGACGATGCCCGAAAGCATGTCGGTCGAACGCCGCGCGCTACTGCGGGCGATGGGTGCGCACCTGGTACTGACCCCCGCCGGGGATGGCATGAAGGGCGCGATCAACAAGGCCGCCGAGATTGTCGAAACGACCGAGAATGCTTGGATGCCCCAGCAATTCGAAAATCCGGCCAACCCCGCGATTCACGAAGCCACCACCGGACCGGAAATCTGGGAAGACAGCGGCCATGACATCGACGCCATCGTCGCCGGCGTTGGCACCGGAGGAACGATCACGGGCGTGTCACGCTTCTTGAAAAAGCAAAACCCAAACTTTAAAGCCATCGCCGTGGAACCGATTCATTCGGCGGTGATCAGCGGCGAAGATCCCGGCAAGCATCGCATCCAGGGCATCGGTGCGGGTTTTGTGCCCAAGAACTTGGACACATCCTTGATCGACGACGTGATCAAGGTGGACGACGAAGACGCATTCGAATGGGGACGCAAGCTGGCGTCGCAGGAAGGCATCGTGGGCGGAATCAGCAGCGGGGCCAACATGTGGGCGGCCGTCCAAGTTGCCGCTCGCCCGGAAATGAAGGGCAAGCGGATCGTCACCATCGCCTGTTCGCTGGGCGAACGTTATTTGAGCACGCCGTTGTTCGGCGACTTGGGCATGTAATGCTAGTCGCACACCAGCTGGTCAAACGGTTCCGCAACGGAGGCGAAACGGTGACGGCGGTCGACGGGCTTTCCATGTCCGTCCCGCCGGGGACCGTCTATGGATTGCTGGGTGCCAATGGCGCTGGCAAGACCACCACGCTGCGAATGATCTTGGGCCTCGTCCCACCAAACGAAGGTTACGCCGAGGTCGACGGGATTCGCACCGAGGCAGATCCGATGGCCGCCAAAAGTCGGATCGGGTTCGTCAGTGCCACCGACGGTGTATATCCCTGGCTAACCGTCCGCGAGATGTTGCTGTACTTCGCGGACTTGTATTTGGTGCCGCTGCAGCAAGCCGAAGCTCGACTGGACGAACTGGTCGAATTGATGGACATCCGCGATTTGCTGGATCGCCGCGCCGGGATGCTGTCGACGGGCCAGAAACAACGCGTCACGCTGGTCCGTGGTTTGATTCATGACCCGCCGGTGATGCTGTTGGACGAACCCACCCGGGGTTTGGACGTCGTCGGCGTCAAAACCATTTTTCATTACATCACCGAACTGCGTCGCCGCGGCAAATCGGTGGTCCTGTGCACGCACCGGCTGGACGAAGCCCAGCGTTTGTGTGACCGCTTTGGGATTTTGGACCACGGACGGCTCCGCTACTCCGGATCGATGGACGATTTGCGAAGCGAAACCGGGCAAGACAACTTGGTTGAAATGTTCTTCGAGCTGCTGAATTGATGTCGACGCCTGATCCGCAAGATTCCGCCGCGGCAGGCCCGTCGGCTCCGGTGCACCGCCTGGATACGGCTCGTTTCTGCCGGCTGTGCAAGAAAGAGCTTTTGGAAACGCTTCGCGATCGGCGGACGATCGTCACGCTGATTTTGATGCCGCTGTTGGTCTATCCGCTGCTATCGATGGCGCTCAATCGCTTCCTCGCGTCAACGGATGTCGAAACCGAAACCAAGTATCGCATCGGTGTGGCCAGTGTTGCCGAAGCCAACGCGGTCGCGTTGTTCATGACGTCATCCCAAAGCCGACCGCCCGACGCGATTGTGGATTCGATCGGCGGCGGGATCGCGGAGTTTGAGGTCTTCATCACGACGGAGTTCGTTGAAGATGAAACCGATCAAGCCAATCCGGCGGAAAAAGTCAGCGGCATCCCACCCACCGAGGCGTTGGAGCAGGGGCGGATCGATATTGCGGCCGAGGTTTCGGATTTGGATTCCCGGGATGGGCCCAGGATCAAACTGTTCAGTCGCGTTGGCGATGCCGCCAGCGAGTCGGCTCGGCGAATTTTGGTCGAACGCATGCAGTGGTTCCAACTGAACCGCAGCGACGCGATTTTGAGTGGGGCGAACATTCGGCCACCGCCGCTAAACATCGAATTGGCCGAGATCGGTGAACAGGAAAAAGGGTCGTTGTTGGCCAGTATCCTGCCGCTGGTGTTGGTGTTGATGACCATCACCGGCGCGGTTTATCCGGCGATCGATTTGACCGCGGGCGAACGTGAACGCAACACGATGGAGGCACTCGTCGCTTCGCCGGTGCCACCGTTTTGGATCTTGTGCGCGAAATATGTCGCCGTCATCGCGGTCGCGATCTTGACCGCGATCGCCAACTTGGTCGCCATGTTCACGACGCTTTGGGTGGCCGGTTTGCTGTCGCAGATTTCCGGCCAAGAAGCGTTTCCGTGGCTCGAACTGGGATTGATTTTTGGCTTGCTGATTTTGTTCGCGGCGTTCTTTTCGGCGGTGCTGTTGTCGCTGACCAGCTTCGCTCGATCCTTCAAAGAGGCGCAAGCGTATTTGATCCCGGTCATGCTATTGTCGCTGGGACCGGCGATGATCTCGTTGCTGCCGGGCGTGACGTTGACGCCGCCGCTGGCCATCGTGCCGCTGGTGAACATCGTGTTGCTGGCCCGCGAGATGCTCGCGGGTTCCTGGGACGGGTTCTCCGCCGTTTTGGCGGCGATTTCGACGCTGGTTTACGCCGCGGCGGCACTGGCGGTCGCGTCGAAGATGTTTGGCAACGAGGCGGTTTCCAAGACCGGCAATGAATCGATCGGTACGCTACTGAAGCGGCCCGAGGAAACTCGAGCGGTCCCGTCACCGCAGGCCGCCGCGATGGTGCTTGCGCTGTTGGTGCCGGTGTATTTTCTGGTGTCCAACTTGCTGCTGAAATATCTGGGCAACGTGCGAACGATCTTGGCCGATGGCGGCACCGAGATCACGGCGGCGGCGGCGGTCGAACTTCAAAAACAAAGCATGATTTGGAGTGCGGTGTCTTTGATCGCCGTGTTTGGCGGCGTGCCGCTGCTGGCGGTTTGGTTCACTCGCAGTCGCCCACGGCCAAGTTACCGATGGTTCCGCCCGTCGATCGCGGCGACGATCGCGGCGGCCCTGGCCGGCTTGGGCACCTGGGCATTGGGACATGAAGCCTATGTGATCAGCAGCCAGGTGGCCGGCATGTTTGGCGTCGAATTGATCAGTGAAGCACGCGTCGAGCGGTACCGCGAAGTGATCGATGCGTGGACGCAAATTTCGCCGCTGCTGATCTTGCTGACCTTGGCCGTCACCCCGGCGATTATCGAAGAATTGTGCTTTCGCGGCTTTTTGTTTTCAGCATTGCTGAAAGTCCTGCCGCCGCGAACGGTGATGGTGTTGACCGCGTTTCTGTTTGGCGGCTTTCACGTCGTGACCGGCAACATGCTGCTGCTGGAACGTTTTTTGCCAACGACCTTGATGGGTTTGCTGTTGGGCTGGGTGGCGTACCGAACCGGAAGCGTCATCCCCGGTATGGTGACGCATGCGGTCCACAATGGATTGTTGAA
>JBCCRW010000198.1:0-10481 GCA_039201055.1 Planctomycetota bacterium
ACCCGGCTCGCGGCTGTCGCCGCAATCTCGGCTCACCTGCGCGTCTGTGAGCCGAAGGTGTGGCGACAGCCACGCGTCGGGCCCGTGAACGTTTGCGTCCTCGGAACCGAGTGCTTTGCTCGGAATGACCGCGAAGCGGTCAAAGGCGGTAGCCGTGGGTGAGCCAGCCGAGCCTCAGGCGAGAGCTTGCACCACCCACGGTCGCCGCCACTTTCCGGAGTGGCGTTGGACTCGCTTGGGGCGCGCCAAACTGACCACCGGCTGATGGCTGTGATGCCTTCAGCATCGAATTCGCGACTTGAGATTCATCGTGCCCCCGGGTCCCCGAACTTGCGTCCGGGGCTACAAGCTGTCGTGCCTTCGGCACTGAGGCGAATAGCCGCCGGCACCCAGCCGAATAGCCTCCGGCACTCAGGCAAACAGCCTCCGGCACTCAGGCAAACAGCCTTCGCACTCACACGAACCATCTTGCCGGCAGCTCCGGGTATCATATTCATGTGGCGTTTCGAGCTGTTTTCGCTGCGTCGGTCACATGGTCGACGCGAAAGATCATGGCCACCACCAACGCGTCAATTTTTTTCTTGTGAAATCAACGATCCTGGCAGCCATATGATCCGTTTGGGCTTTGAGCACCCGATGTACTTGTGGCTGCTCGTTTTTTTGCCGTTGTTGGTTTTTTTCGCTTGGACGCGATTGGCCGCGTTGGGGCGGTTTCGGCAATTTCTTGCGATCATGATTCGCTGTGTCGTGTGGACGGTGATCGTGTTTGCATTGGCCGGCGTTCAATGGGTCCGGACGGACGATCGGCTGACCGTCATGTACGTACTGGATCAAAGCGAAAGTATTCCGGCCTCAAAACGCAAGGCGATGCTGGACTACGTGACTCGGAACGTCGCCAAGCACCGCAATCAGCAACGTGGGGATCGCGCGGGCATCGTGGTCTTTGGCCGAGATGCGTCCATCGAAATTCCACCCTTTGACGATGCGATCCCGCCAATACGCCGATTGGAATCCTTGGGCACGCGGACGGATGCGACCAATCTTGAATCGGCGCTAAATTTGGCCCAAGCCTCGCTATCGGAGGACACCGCCCGGCGGATTGTGGTGGTCACCGATGGCAATGAAAACCTGGGCGCCGCCAATCGGCTGGCGCGGCGATTGACACAAGCCGGCGTGGGCATCGATGTGGTGCCGGTTCGTCTAAGCGGTGGTGATGAAGTGTTGGTCGAAAAAATCGATCTGCCAACCAACATTCGTAAGGGACAACCCTTTGAAGCGCGAGTGGTGATCAATCGCTACGCGGATGCGGAAAACCAAAAACCGCTGAAGGGAAAGTTGCGACTGACCCAGAAGGTCGGCGGCGAAGAATCGTTGGTGCTGGAACAGTCCATCGAACTGGATCCTGATAAATCGGTCTTTCCGATTCGGCACCAAATTGAACAACCCGCCGCTTACGTCTACGAAGCGTCGTTTGAACCTGATGAGGAAAGCGGCGACACGCTCAAGCAAAATAACGCGGCGACGGCGTACACGTATGTGCGTGGTCAAGGACGCGTGTTGATGATTGTCGACCATCGCGCGCCGGACGAATTCGATTTGCTGATCGAAACGCTGCTGGATGCCAACATCGAAGTTGTCAAACAGCCCAGTGACAATCTGTTCGGGTCGCTGGCCGAATTACAGGCCTACGACGCGGTCATCCTGGCCGGCGTGCCGCGTGTTTCCGAAGGCAACGCCGATGGGCTGACTTCGATGTCGGATTTGCAAATCGAAATGCTGGTCCGCAACACGCAACAGCTCGGTGCCGGCTTGATGATGATTGGTGGCAAGGAATCCTTTGGGGCCGGCGGTTGGACCGGGACCAAAATCGAAGAAGCGATGCCGGTCGATTTCAAAATCAAGAATGACAAAGTGCAAGCCGTCGGCGCGCTGGCGATCATCATGCACGCCAGCGAAATGGCCCAGGGAAATTATTGGCAAAAGGTGATCGGCAAGGCCGCCGTCGAACAACTCGGCCCGTCCGATTACGCCGGTGTTCTGCACTGGACCATGAACGGTGATGTTTGGATGTGGGGCGGCAACGGCGGCATGCTGCCGGTGGGTCCGAACAAGCGCGCCATGCTGGCGGCACTAAATCGCATGACGGCCGGCGACATGCCGCAATTCGATCCGGCGATGAAAATGGCGGTCGCGGGTTTGACCCGGCTTGGCAACAAAGCGTCGGTCAAGCACTGCATCATCATCAGCGACGGCGACCCGACGGCCCCCAGCAACGCCACCGTGCGTGCGTTCAAGAACGGCAACATCACAATTTCCACGGTGGCGGTCGCGTCGCACGGGATGATCGAAAACCAACGTTTGCAACAAATCGCGACGGCCACGGGCGGCAAATATTATTCGGTCAAAGACGGCCGGGCGTTGCCGCGAATTTTCCAGCGTGAGGCACGCCGCGTCAGCAAGCCGCTGGTGATGGAATTTGAAAACGGCGAACGTCCGGAAGTGGTCTTTGCACATCCGGTTCTGGATGGCATCGATCGACGGCTGCCTCCGATCGGTGGCTTGGTGTTGACGCAAACCAAAAACAGTTCGCTGCCGCAGGTGTTGATTCGTTCCCCGCGCCCCGAAGCACCGGAGAATTCGACAGTCCTGGCGGTTTGGAATTATGGCTTGGGTCGGACGGCCGCGTTGACCACCGATACCGGTGCGCGATGGGCGTCGTCTTGGACACAGTGGTCCGAATACGACCGTTTCTTTGCCCAATTGGTCCGCTGGTTGATGCGGCCGACCGGTGACACCGGCAAGTATTCGATCGCCACCAACGTGCGGGATGGGGAAGTCCAGGTGGTCGTCAACGCGCTCGATAACGAAGATTCATTCCTGAACTTCTTGGACATGAATGCGACCGTTCTAGGGCCGGACCTCAAGCCCATTGAATTGAAAATGTCGCAGTCGGCACCTGGGCGATATGTTGGCAGTTTTCCGGGCGGACAATCGGGCAACTATTTCGTTAATGTCATTCCGGGTCCCGGCGCCGCACCCTTGTCGACCGGCGTGACGGTTCCGTACAGCGAAGAATACCGGGTCCGCGAAAGCAACGAAGCGTTGATGCAGGCGTTGGTCGCGTTGAAGCCGCGCGATGGCCAGGCGGGTCAATTGATGCCGGAATTGAATGAACGCGTGGCGGATGACCTGATCGAATTCGATACCTTTCGTGATGGAGTCGCGCCGGCACGAAGCATCCGCGACGCTTGGCACTGGTTCGTGTTGGCCGGCTGTGGATTGTTTTTGGCTGATGTGTTTGTGCGCCGGGTTGCGATTCCGATCGCGCCGATGCTGGCAGCGCTCAACCGGATGCGGACCGGCAAACCGGCGGACGTCAAACAGACCGCAAGACTGGATTCACTCAAGCGTGCCAAGCAGCAGGCCGCCGAGCAGACGGCATCGCGACGGGCGGCGGTGCGCTTCGAACGGACGTCAGCCGAATCCGATGAAGCGGTGGAAATCGTTGGCGGAAACGCCGACGGCGGCAAATCGGCGGCAACCGCGAAACCCGACGCAAAGACGGATACCGCGGATGGGAAAAGTTACACCGAGCGTTTGCTGGAGGCCAAACGTCGTGCGGGTAAGTGATGTCCGGGGGCTGCTGTCGGACGCAGAACACGGCATCCGGCAGCCAGTTCCTGTCGTCGCTTTGCGACTTGAGATTCGTTGTGCCCGAGGGTCCCCGGACTTACGTCCGGGGCTACGACCTGTCATCGCTTCGCGATTGACTATTCGCCTCGGAGAGGCGAGCTACTTTGCTTTTCGCCTCGGAGAGGCTGGCTGCTGACTTATCATATTCGTTAGGCGGCTGCTGATACCGTTTCGCCCAAGATCTCGCGGAGCGATTCCGCCATGCGATAAATCGCCTCGTCGACCAAGCCGCGATCCTGATGAGCGGCAAGATGCCTGTTCATCATCACGACCAGGCCAATGTAGCGATCGTCGCATAATCGCTTTCGCATCGCGTGGACGATCGAATCGACAGTGCCGCTGCGGGGATAGTTCCGCCGCACCTTTAACATCCACGCACTGTCGTACATCTGTTCAACCCAGTCCATCGCCAGATCCACCTGATCTTGGTTTTGGGGGTCATGCACCAGGCCGACGTCGCCGCGTCGACGTTCGCCTCCGCGTGTCGCTGGCGAAAAGCACTCGACCGACAGGTGAACCACAAAGGGTGATTGCCCGAGTGTTTGCCGAAGGACCTGGGATAGCCGTTCGTGATACGGATCGTAGACTTCGCGAAGCAAGAATTCGCGATACGGTTTTGCGGCTTTGCAAAACAATCGTGGATGTGTCCGTGCCTTGTGCACGCGAACAAGATCGTCCCGAAAAGGGTTGTCGACCAGCGGCGCACCAAGGTGTCGCGCCAATCGCTGCGCGACGCCATAAGCGGGTCGCCAAATGGTGGCGGCCATGGCATCGGAAGATTCCACGGCAATTGGATGCGGTGGCAATCGGTTCTTTGGCGGCGACATTAGCGCAGACAGGGTTCCGGCCAGCCGCTCCGGTAGACCCATTCCGTCCGTTTCGCAGCTGAGTACCACCGACATTCGGCTACAAACTCGTCGTCACATGAACCATCAAATACTGCCGTATAGAACCGACTTGCGGCCTAATGCAAGACGAATCAACGCACGCGGAATCAAAGCAAGATGAATCAAAGCGCGGGCGATTGCCCCGTATCTTCATTTTCGAGCGGCGGCGAATCGGCCATCGTCACCTGTATCGGCATCGTAAAACACGCCGCCTCGCGACCGTTACGGACGTACAACCGGTCGCCCACCATGACGGGGTGGTTCCAAGTCTTTCCGTCCAGAACATCGGTTTTGGCGATTTCGACTAATTTTTCTGGATTGGCTTCAAGCAACACCAATTCACCTTTTTCGCCGATGACCAACAATTGGTCGGCGTCGGGCAACAGCAATACCTGCCCGGCGCCATAGCGGCCTCGTTTCCACTTCCGATCGCCGGTCTTCCAATCGGCACAGGCGAAAATGGAATTGTCGAAGCCGTATAGGTAGCCTTCGTGATAAACCCAATCGTTGTAGGCGGAGCGCACCATGGTGGAATCCCAAACTTCGCTGACTTGAAATTCACCATCGGCATCGCCCGAATCGACTCGAACCAATTTCGCTCCCGTGTTCAACGGTGTGGCGAAAAGCACCTCCGAGCCAACTTGCTGGGGCTGGATGACCCGGTAATTTTGTGCGTCCCACTCGAAATCCCAATACCGCGATCCATCGTTGGGATTGAAAAACATCAATTGCTTGTTGTCGACAAACAGCACGCCGCGAATGCTGTGAAAGGTCGCCCACTGCGGCGAGCTGTAGGTGTGTTCGCCGGCGGGTGCCGACCACACCACATCACCATTTGCGGCGTCCAGCGCGAACAGCCCCAAATCATCTTCGCCACCGGCGTAGACGATCACGTGCCGATCGCCGCCCGTTTCCTTGGGAACAACCAAAGGTGACGACGACCATCCCCACGTCGGCGCTTCACGCTGGGCCAGATCCTGAAATTTAACCGACCAAATTTCCTTGCCTGTGATTGCATCGAGTGCGACAACCACTCCGCTGGCGCCTTGGCAATAAACCGTGTTGCTGCCGATCGTGGGTGTCGCCCGCGGACCGGCGCCGGCAATCGATTCCTCGAAGCGACCGAGGTACTCGTACTCCCAAATCGTGTTGCCGGTTTCGGCATCCAAACAGATCACCGCTTCGTTGTCACCGCGTTGTTCTTGCGTAAACAGACGCCCGGCGGCGACCGAGAACGAACCCCAGCCGGGCCCCAAACGACGTCGCCAAATTTCCATTGGTGGATGGGCGTCCCAGTCGCTCAACAAACGAACTCCCGGCAACACTCCATCGCGATTGGGGCCGCGGAATTCCGACCACGCAGCCTGTTCGGCCTGGATCTGCACCCCGTCACCCGTGTCGGCCAAAACCGGGTCCGACGTATTTCGCTCCAGTTGTTCCAGGTATTCGTCTTCGTCCGACGTTGAAAACCGCCACGCAAAATCAAAATCAAACGCGCCCGTGGTGCCTTCCAAACGCACCGCGTCCCAAAAACCAAACGCCAACAATGTCGCAGCCAGGCCAATGATTAAGCGTCGTGTTGGCAGCGAGGCACAAAGCGCGAGCGTGATCGCGAAAACGCCAATGCCAAACGGGATTTGGAACAACAGCATGCCCATGCCAACCATCGACCAATGTGCCAGCCCCATCGTGACCAAAGCGATCAGCAACAAGCCCGCGGTTCCCACAAGTTTTTCGCGTCCACTGGCACGACTGAAACCCAGCCACCAAACCAGCACCAACAAACTGGTTAATCCAGGACCCATGAAGCGCAGCATCATCAATCCCAGCGAGGGCTCGGCGGCCAAACCCGGCAGGTAACGCAGCCCCAACATGGCCGCAACGATCAGCACCGCCGGCCACCAACGCAGCGACCTTGTTTGCTTGGAACCGGCTTGTTCGGAACCGGCTTGCAGCGGGCCGGCAACACCGTCGGCATCAACACTCCGCTGACCGTCCGAAGCATCTTCAACGGCTTGAGGTGCCGGCGACGCGTCCGCCGTTTTTGCATAGGGGTTTTCGGTCACGATGTGCCCTAAAAGTGTGAATGACAGATGGGTTTGGTGTCAGGATCGAGCGTCCGTTACCATGGGTTGTAACGTGGAACGGTTTTTGGCGACACGCCGAAACAGCATTCGGATTCGCAGTTCCGTCCTTGGTTGTCACTGCGCATTTTAAAAATTCTTTGGTTCTGCATGGGATCTTTTGTGAATCCAATCACACCCGCCTGTGTGCGGCTCGGGTTGCTCGTTCTTGCCGGCGGTTTGTTTGTTCAATGTGCCACCGCCCAATCGGTTTTCAAACGCGAAAAACGTCGGCCGCCCAACTTCATTTTTGTACTCAGCGACGACGTCGCACAGGGCGATTTGGGATGTTACGGCCAAAAGGTGATTGAAACACCGCGGCTGGACGAAATGGCCGCCGAAGGAACGCGATTTACCCAGGCTTATTGCGGGACCAGTGTTTGTGCCCCCAGCCGCGCTTCGTTTTTTACGGGCTTGCACACCGGCCATTGTCCCATTCGCGGCAATTATGAAGTCCCACCCGAAGGACAACTGCCCCTGCCCCGCGACGCCGTGACGATTGCCGAAGTCGCCAAGCGGGCCGGTTACGCAACCGCGACCATCGGCAAATGGGGCATGGGCTACTTCGACACCAGCGGTTCCCCATTGAAACAGGGCGTCGACCGCTTTTTTGGCTACAACTGCCAACGCCACGCCCACAGTTATTTTCCGACCTATTTGTATGACAACGATCGGACGATTCGGCTTCGCGGCAACGACGGTCGGGGCGTCGGCGAAATTTATTCGCAGGATTTGATCAAACGCGAGATGCTTGACTTCATCGAAGCGAATCAAGCCCAGCCCTTCTTTTTGTTTTACGCGGTCACTCTGCCGCACGGACGCGCCGAAATCGATTCCTACGGGGTGTATCAGAATCAAAGTTGGAGCGACAAGGAAAAGGCTTACGCCGCCCAGGTCACTCGGCTGGATTCCGAAATGGGCGAGTTGATGGATTTGCTCGAGCGATTGAAGATCGACGACGACACGCTTTTGGTTTTCGCCGGTGACAACGGATCATCGTTTGATCCAAAATCGGATTTGGGAAAACGTTTCAACCAAGCCGGCAACGGGCTGCGTGGTTACAAACGGAGCATGTACGAGGGCGCGCTGCGGCAGGCGGCGATCGCGTGGCAGCCGGGCAAGGTTCCCGCCGGGCGAGTGGCACAACAGCCCTGGGCGTTCTGGGATCTGCTGCCCACGTTTGTCGAAATGAGCCGAGCACGGGTGCCCGCGGGTTATCGCACCGACGGCTTTTCAATGTTGGATTACTTTTATGGTGGCGACGCTCCAAAACGCGACCATTTCTACTGGGAATTGCACCTGAACAAACCCATCCGAGCGGCGCGGTGGGACGATATCAAAGCCGTCCAAAACGGCTTGGATGCTCCGGTCGAAATTTATGACCTCAAGCGGGATCCCGGTGAAACGACGGATTTGGCGGCGGAGAAAGCCGATTGGGTTGCAAGGGCCCAATCGATTTTTGTCCGGGCTCATGAGCCCGATCCGAATTGGCCCTTGCAGGGCCGCAGTGCCGAACACACCCGTCGCGCCAAAGAAGCATGGCGTATCAAACGCCAGCGTGATCGCAACACCTGGGTCCCACCGAACGTTTACCGAAACATCAGCAAGACCGATGTTCGCTAATCGAAGCGTTCGGACAACGACTCGATGTAATCGATGGCCTCTTCCAGCGATGGCGCCGCCGCACCCGGTTGCCTTCCGTTTCGATCGCAATGCTGCAGGTCCATCAAATCATCGAACCATGGATGGTCGCGTAGCCGCCGTTTCGCACGCACGCCCAAAGTGTGATCGCGATAGCGATGTGCCAGCATGTGATGCTCGATCAACCATCGCGTTCGATCGGTGACAAAGCCGCCCAACGCGTTGACGCCCGCCCCCACGTGGTCGTCGGGATCAATGGCTTTGCCAACGTCGTGCAGTAGCGCGGCGAGCAAAAATTCCTCGTCATAGGCGTGCATCCGACGAGCCCAATCGAAGACCTGCAAGCTGTGGAACAAAGTATCGCCTTCGGGATGAAATTCCGGCGAGCCCACGACCGATTCCAGCGGCAAGAGCAGCGCCTGAAACAACACAAATCGGTCACATGCGGCTTGCATTTCGGCAAGCTGCCGATCGATCGAGTCGCTGGTTTCGTCGTGTTCGATGGCCACGAAACGCTCAAATTGTTCGGCACTCATTCGCGGAATCGGCTTGCCGTCAATGCTGCTGCGAAAGCGAAATCCCAAATCCTTGAGTCCATAGATCGTCAATTCGACGGGAAATTCGGCTTGGATGTGAACGTGATTGAAAACACGCATCTCCCCCTCTTTCTTGATCCGCTTTCGCTGTAGCTGCGATTGGAAACCGAGTTCTTCGACCCGCGTTTGCACGGCCAGCGGATGGTTCGTAAACAAATGCAAATCGATATCGCTGCCCGATCGAATGTTGCCGGTCAACACGCTGCCCAACAACTTGGGATGGAAGCCGCGAAGCTTTCGCATCCACCACAAAGCGTGCATTCGCATGGCCCGCAAGTTGCCATCATCGGCGACTTCGAAGATGCGTGTCAGCGTGCCGACTTCGACGCGGATCTCTGCATTGGACGGCAAATCGGACGGCTTGGGACGCCGCAATCCAAGCATGCGGGCGGCCTTTCGCTTGGCATTGAAATACTCACTCTCTTGCCGAGAGTACATCAAGCGTGCCGCCAAATTCGCGATCTGGCGACGGGTCTTGGTAGCAGACACAAACGGGGCCGAACGCCGTCGACCCGACAGAAAGGACATTCACCGCGACAACAAATTCGCCTCGGATGAACTTGGAATTCAGATGAAAGTGGAATTCGGAAGACATCTTCTTCCGCAAGGTCATCATTAAAACAAAAAAGCATCCTCGAACGCAAGGAAATTTTTTTTAGACCATTCCGGTGCAAACGCTGGTCAAGCGGCCCGGCATCGCTGACAACATAGTGCTCGATCGCGCGAATACTCCGTCGCGATCGGTTGCCACGAAAGGTCTCGCAATAAACTTGGAATATCCACCAGCGATCGGTTTTGCAGATCCGTGACGAGCCCAAAGAAACGATGCATCGCCCACAAACGCCATCGCGGCAACACACGATCATTGGGCACAAAATCGATCCACACCAAATCACCACGGGGGCTTAGCGTGGATGTCCAAATCGGCAATTTCCGCCGCAACGTCGATTCGGAAAAACAATCCAGGAAAAAGGGAAAGTAGACGCGGTCGCAGGCGGGCAATTGGCCCCTTTCCATGGCCAAAGCGTCGGCTCGAATCCAATCGACGCGATCGTCGGCGTGGCAACGTTCGACGCGTCGACGCTGCGCTGCGATCATCTTCGTGCTGCGTTCCAAGCTGGTCAGCGTCAGGCGGGTTTCGGCGCGAAGCAAACGCTCGATCAATCGCCCGGTACCACCGCCAAAAACCAACGCGTGAGGTTGATCGTTGCGACTGCCCGAGTCGAGATTTGAAAGCCGCGCGTCCTGGCTGGCCGCCGAACGCATCCTTTCCAAGCGGCGACCGAGCAACAGCCATTCGAGCGATTCGTAGGATGCGGCCAAGCGGTCATAGCCACCATCGTTGTAGCGGGTTTTGTGCCGAATGTTCAAAGCACCGCCAATGCGATGCAGGCGGGAACGGCCAGACACAAATCATACGATGCCGCCAGGCAAGGTTCGGAACCGCTGTTGATCTTCGTCGCACCGAATGAAACGGCATCCGAGCGGCCCGCAGCGCGGGTGAGCTTGGCAATCCACCACCCAAGACCGGTCATCGCCAA
>JBCCRW010000199.1:0-10478 GCA_039201055.1 Planctomycetota bacterium
CGGAGCGACGGCAGGAACGGGCTGTGGGATGCCGTGTTCCGCCCACGGGGCACCGGCGGCTAGTGCCTCGCCGCTCACTGATCGACGGGTCGGCCAGCGGTCCCCGGACTCGCGTCCGAGGCTACACCATGTCGTGCCTTCGGCCCTGGGGCGAGTGGGATTCACCAAAGTAGCACGCCTCTCCGAGGCGTTTCTTTGTCTTCGCCTCGGAGAGGCGAGCTACTTTGAATTTTTCGCCCCGAAGACCCAGGGCGAGTGATTTCTCTTGCGGATGACGAACGCTTCCCCCTTGGTCATAATACGCCCGGTCCGGTTTCCTCGGACCTTGGTGCTGGAAAGTCGAAATTGATGTTTTCACGGACTTTCAGATTTCCAGACTCACTGTCGAATTCCGAACTCACTTTCAAAGAAGGAATGGTTGTGAAGAACGTACTGAGCAAATGTTTGGCGTTGGTCGCCGTTGTCGCCTTTGCGACACCCGCAATGGCCGAATCGGACGTCAAGAGCGGCCCCAAAGATGGCAGCCGCTTGGGTGCTTTCACCGTGACCAAGGTTGCCGGTTGCGAATCCGACGGCGTCGAAGCCGGCAAACCGCTGTGTTATCGATGCAAAAACGGCGACCGCCCGCAGGTGATGGTTTTCACTCGCACGATCGACGGCAAGGTCGGCGAACTGCTGAAGAAGTTGGACCAGGCCGTTGCCGATCACGAAGGCGATGAGCTGCGTGTGTTTGTGAACATTTTGGATAGCGACAAGGACGCCGCGAGGGCCAAGGCGGAAAAGTTTGCCAAGTCGCTGAACGTGAAGAACATTCCGTTCGTGGTGCCCAAGGACTTCAAGACCGGGCCGCGAAGTTATGGGATCAACAAGAAGGCGGAGGTCACCGTGACTATGGCCAACGAGTCGACCGTCAAGGGCAACGTGGTGGCCGCCAAGGCCGATGCGTTGGACATCGCGGCCGTGCTCAGGCAAGTGGAAACGATGCTGAACTAGTTCAATCGGTAATGAACGATTTGAAACGATGGTTAGCCCACGTCACCCTTGTCTGATTCGTTTTCCGATCTGCTGGCCGAGTTGATTGAACAGTCCGAGACCGGGAACCCACCGGTGTTGGATGATGTTCTGCAAAAGCACCCCCAGCACGCGGATGATATCCGCGAGTTTTTTCTCAACCAGCAGTGGCTTGACACGTCCAAGCCACTGCCGGCGGCGGCCGATTGGACGGGGTGCCGCGTCGGCGATTATTTGATCCACGACGAAATCGCTCGGGGCGGCATGGGCGTGGTGTATTGCGCCCACCAAGCGGAATTGTCGCGCTTCGTGGCGCTCAAGATGATCCACAACGGCTGTTTGGCCGATCCGGAACAGCGACAGCGGTTTCAAATCGAAATGGAGGCGGCCGCGGCGTTGGACCATCCCGGGATCGTGCCGATCTACGACATTGGCAATCACCAGGGGCAACCGTTTTACACAATGCCCGTGGTCGAAGGCGAAACTCTGGCGCGGCGAATTGAAAGACGCCTTTTTGCACCGGAGGAAGCGGCGCGTCTGATTTGCGATATTGCTGATGCCATTCAGCACGCGCACGTTCGTGGCATCGTGCATCGCGATTTGAAGCCCGAAAACATTTTGATCGATACCGATGGGCGTCCGTTTGTGACGGACTTTGGTTTGGCGATGTTGTGCGGTGCCCGCCAAACCGCATCGGGCGTCCAGCCCGCCGCGGTGACTCGCACCGGTCAAGTGTTGGGAACGCCTTACTACATGAGCCCGCAGCAGGCATCGGGTGTGGCTCGGGTGGACCACCGCACGGACGTCTATTCATTGACGGCGATTCTGTACGCTTGCGTATGCGGGCACGCGCCGCACGCGGCGGGCCACTCGTACTCGGGTGCAAATCACAGCAACGGCCGGGAGTCCGATCCGATACTGTCACCGGCCGAAGTGCTGCGCCGGGTGTTGCAGGACGAAGCGCCGCCGCTGCGGGTTGCGGCGCGGGGTGTGCCGTTTGCTCTGGACCGCATTGTTTCGCGAGGCTTGTGTCGTGAAGAAGCGTCGCGGTATGCATCGGCAAGCGAATTGGCCGACGACTTGCGACGCTTTCTTAGTGGCAGCCCGGTGCGGGCCAGCGAGGGCGCGATCGTTCGACGCGTGGTCGATGAATTGGGACGTGATAGCCATCGATCGCAATTCGAGCCCTGGTCCAAGGCCTTGTGGCAGATTGGCGTGATCATCTTTGTCGCTCACTTGATGATCTATTGTTTTTCACCGGCCGGCAGCGTCGGCGGTGCGACGTACTGGGTGCCCCGGTTGGTGATGTTGTTCGCGATTCTGATTCGGGTGCTGGTCGGACGCGGCTACAGTTTGATGCCGCGCAGCGTGGCGGAGCGGCCGGTGTGGTCGATCTGGATCGGATACCTGAGTGCCTTGGCGTGCGTTAACGGTTTGGTATTTGCGGATGTGATACCGTTGACGGCGTTGTTTCCGCTGACCAGTTGTCTGAGCGGTTTTGGTTTTATCGCGATGGCCGGTCACGTGTGGGCCGGTTCGGGGCTGATTGGGCTTGGCTACATGGCGATCGCGGTGACCAGCGCCCTGGCGCCGGGGTCGGCTTCGCTGCAATTTGGCGGCATGTGGCTGTTGGCGTTGCTGATCTTGGCGGGGCACTATCGGCGGGCCGGAATCGCGTCGGCGGCGAATTCGCCTACAATGAGGATCGACCGGGCGGCCTCGCGTTAGTCGGGGGCCCGGTAATTCGCAATCGCCAACCGCATTTTCACCACGACGTCGTGCCCCAAACCACCGCCCTCGACACAACGATCGACGTGGTCACGCCCGAGAATATTGCGTTCGATTACCAATTGGCGGGGCCTTTTCGTCGCTTCCCCGCGTATCTGATCGATTGGGTCATCCAGTGGGCGATCATCCTGGGTTTCGCCATCCTGGTCATCATGTCGGGTGTTTTGCTGGTCGGCGGTGGGGCATCGCCGTTTGCCCAGGCCATCATTTTGATCGCCTGGTTCGTGGTCTCGTTTTTCTATGGCACGGTTTGCGAAACGGTGTTCAATGGTCGCACCGCGGGCAAGGCGATGTGCGGCTTGCGGGTCATTGATGTCGAAGGTCGGCCGCTGAGTGGTTCGCAGGCGTTTCTGCGAAATTTGATTCGTGTCGCCGACACGATGCCGCTGGCGCCGCTGCCGCTATTCGTTACCGACGGTTCGCCCATGGCGCGGTACATCATCCCGACGGGGATGGTGGCGCTGGTGGTGATGACGACGACGCGGCGGATGCAGCGTTTGGGTGACTTGGCCGCGGGGACGATGGTGATCATTGATGAACGCGCGATTCGCTTGCCCGTCGTCAAGGTCGATGATCCTCGCGTGCCCGCGCTGGCGTCGTACATTCCCGGCGATTATCGGGTGTCGCGGCAAATGGCGCGAATGCTGGCGATGTACATCGAACGCCGGAGCTATTTGACGCCGCCTCGACGACGTGAGGTTGCCAAACACATCACGGGCAACTTGGTCGAACGATTTGATTTTCGGCCGGACATCGATCCCGATTTGTTGTTGTATTCGTTGTATTACCAAACGTTCTTGCGTGACGAGCAATCGCCGCCGCCGGACCTGGGCGCGCTAGCCGGATTTTCGCCCTTGGCCAAGGATGCCCATCGCGTTGGCGGCGGCACCGCGGGCAACAACATCGCGGCAAGCCGTGGCATTGCCGCAAACAATAACACCACCGCGATGCCCCCGACTGCCGCGATGTTCCAGTCCAACGCGGTACCCCCGACTGCCGCCGACGCTCGATGAATGCGGACGCCTTATGAATATCGCCAAGCTGCTTGAAAAACGACGCGTCCAGTGGGACGAATTGGAAGCCCTGTGCGGCGTGATGGAATTGCGCGGTCGCACCAAGTCCAGCGTTCGCGGTGAACACCGCGGCGCCGCCGGCGTGACGCGATTTGCGACGTTGTATCGTTCCGCCTGTGCCGATTTGGCGCTCGCCGACGCGTATCAATTGCCACCGGCAACGGTGCAATACCTGCACCGCTTGGTCGCTCGGGCGCACAACCAGTTGTACCGGAGCCGGCGGTTTCAATATGAACGCTTGGCACACACACTTTTCACAGCGGCACCACGGCAAATTTTTAACGATGGTTGTGTCCGGATCGCGGCGATCATCTTTTTTGGACTCTTTGCGTTATCGATGGTGGTTGCGCGGAACGAGGCGATGTATCCGGGCTTTGCCGAAAGCGTGGCGGGCACCGAAACGCTTGAACAAATGGAGGACATGTACGAAAAGCCCGTGCATGGATCGTTGGACCACTATGTGGTGATGGCCGCGTTTTACATCAACCACAATACCGGCATCGGTTTGGTTTGTTTCGGGCTGGGAATTTTGATCATCCCGACGCTGTTCAAGCTGGCCTTCAACGCGGTTTTTCTGGGGACCATTTTTGGCTACATGGGGCGCGACGATGTCGCCTCGGGTGATAACTTTTTGCACTTTGTGACGGCCCACGGGCCGTTTGAATTGACGGCGATTGTGTTGTCGGCGGCGGCGGGATTGAAGCTGGGCGTTGGTTTCTTTCGCACTCGCGGACTTCGCCGACTTGATTCGCTGCGGGTCGCGGCGCTGGACGCGGTTCCCGTGATTTCCGCTTCGGTTGTGTTGTTCGTGTTGGCGGCGTTCACCGAGGGTTTCATTTCGCCCAGCCCGCTGCCGTATTTGTTCAAAGCCGGTTGGGCGGTGTTTTCCAGCGGTTTGATCAGTTTCTATTTTGTCGTGTTGGGTTTCCCCCGCGAAGAATTGTCCGCACTCTTGGCACCGGCGGAATAACAACGTGCAACTGGACCGGACTCATTTAAAGATTCGCACTCGCACGATCAGCGAGTTGGGCGATTTGGCGTTGGTGATGCTGCGGCGTTACCCCGGCGCCTTTGGCGTGGCATTTTTGGTTGGCGCGCTGCCGTGGATATTGATTGATTTCGCGTTGCTGGCCTGGATCCCGATTCGGGAGAACGAAATTGGTTTGACGGATACCGAAGCGGTGCCCGAACTGCTTCGCTATGCGGCCTGGATGGCGACGCTGGTGTTCCTGCAAGCACCAATGGCCGGCGTGGCGACGACTTTCTATTTGGGCCAAGCGGTCTTTGAGGAAAAGCCCACCTATGCGGACGTTTGGCGAGCGTGTCGCAAACGGTTTTGGCGTTGGTTTTGGGTGCTCGGTTGGATCCGTTTGCCGATGTTGGCGGTGGTGTTGTTGTGCTTTCGTTTCGGGCAACCGGTGGATGGTTTTTATGACGGGTTCCTGCCGTTTTGCTTTTTGGTGCCGGCGTTGGCCGTCCGTGCCAGTCGACCTTTCATGCCCGAAATCTTGTTGCTTGAACAATGTCCGATCCGCAGCGAGCAACCGCATGGATTGACCGCCGCAAAGCGGTCAACGCGCTTGCACGTACCGCTGTCGGCGGAACTGAACGGTCGCTTCGTGGTCATTGGCATCGTGTTTGTCGGCTTGGTGGCCAGCTTGTATTACACGCTCGATTCCGCCGCATCGCTGTTGTCCGGAAACGCCGCGGCGGGCACGTTGTGGCCGCTGTTGGTGTTTTACCCGGCGGCGTTGTGGATGATCGCGGCGGTCAGCGTCCTGATTCGGCTGCTGGTTTACTTGGACAGCCGGATTCGCCTGGAGGGCTGGGACGTCGAACTGGCCATCCGCGCCGAACAGATTCGTCAATTTGGAATCGTTGATGCCCGGGCGGTAGCCCGCCAAGAAGTCACGCCGGTCGCCCGCCAAGAAGTCACGCCGGTTGCCCGCCAAGGAACGCTGGCGGGTGCCCGCCAGCCGGTCCAAGCGGAAGGGCCGTCGGCAGCCAATTCCGTCAACATCACTTCCGGCGCGACGACAGCATGATGCGTGGGATGCAACGGGCGTTTTTATTTGCGGTGATCGCGTGTGCGTTGTTGCCGTACGGGAGCGATGTGATTGCTCAGGATGCCGGGTCGCTGTTACCGGACAGCATTTGGTTTGACGCCGACACCGGCAACGCGCAGGCCGTTCCGGTCAAGGACAGTGTTCGCGATTCGGTCAATCGCGATAGTCGTTGGCTGCCCAAGCCGAAGAAATTGAGCAAGCCCAAGCCCGCCGAGGCGGCTAAGGGACAGGGGGCCAATGCCGCTGGCGGCGGAACCGGTGGCGGCACCGGCGGTGGTTTTTCCGGGATGGGACTTTCGCTGGGCAATCTTTTTGGGTGGCTGTTGATCATCCTGTTGGTGGGCCTGGCGGCGGTGGCGTTGTACGCGTTGATGAGTCGTTTTGAGCCGGATGATGTTGGCGGTTCGCAATCGGCACGGCGGCGACAACGACAAAAACCCGACGAACAAACCCTTGAGCGGATTGCCGCGTTGCCGCCCGAACTGCGACGCACCGACGTCAACATGCGTAGCGAAGCCGAACGCTTGATGGGCGAAGGCCAATACGACCTGGCCATTATCCTGTTGTTCGGTCACCAATTGTTGACCCTGGATGGCGTCGGCATGATTCGTTTGCAGCGGGGCAAAACCAATCGTCGGTATCTTCGTGAATGCCGGGGGGCCGATCGAGACGCCGCCGGTGCGCTGCGACAAACGACCGAGTTGTTTGAACGATCGTTTTTTGGCGGACATGCGATTGCACCGGATGATTTCGCACGAGCTTGGAAGGCCAACGAGTTGCTGGAACGGGTCGCCGATAGTCGACCGGGAGTGGCCGCATGACGCCGCGGAAACCCGAGACGACGAGTGCTTTGCTCCGGTCAAAAATCGAAGGGGAACAAAGCAGTCGTGCCGCCGGCCGATTTCTATGGGTCGCGACGCTGGCCATCCTGCTGATCCATATCACGGGCTGTTCCAGTTTGGTGACCACCTATGGCGACAGTCGCGGGAGCGTGGCCAAGAAAAGCCTGAACGGCTTTGGTGGACTGCGTGAACGGTTTCGCCAGGCGGGGTACGAAACGCGTGATGTGTATCGTTTCAATCGTCGTCTTCAAGACGTGCAAACGATTGTCTGGACGCCCCGTTCGCTAACGGGGATTTCCAATCAAAGCGGCACGTGGCTGAACCGCTGGTTGGCACGGGGCAATCGCACGCTGGTCTTGGTGATTCCCGATTCGGGAAGCCAGCTGGATTACCACGAGGCGGTTTTGCCACTTGCGCCGGCCGAGCAGCGGTTGGAGTACCGGCGTTTGATCGCCCGTTCTTTGAATCAGGAAATGGTGTGGCGTTCGGGTCGCATTGATTTTGCGGTCCGCCCGTGGTTTACGGCCACAGCGCTTTCGGCACCGCGAAAACTGGATATGGGCGACCCTACGAAGTCGGATGTGGGCGGCAATGCGGTTCAGCTTTCGCCGGACCGCGATTACGAATGGACGCTGGATGCTTACGACGCCAAGGCGAAATCGGCGGCGGCGACGGCAACGGCGGCGAACGTTGCCGCGGGCGTGTTGAATCAGACGCCGACGGGGCCATCGGCACCCGGTTATCAGCCGTCGGTCAGCCCGTATCAGGGTGGGACCTTGGACGCCTGGGAATTTGAATCGTTGTTGAAAGTGGGGCCGGACACACTGGTCGCCGCGGTCGAATCGTCGTCTTGGAAGGACAGCCGAATCGTGGTGGTTGCCGGGGGGGCGCTGCTGACCAATTACGCGCTTGCGACGGAAGACGGCCGCGCGCTGGCGGACAAGATTACCGAAGTCTCTGGTGAAGCCGCCGGCGATGAAGCGATGCTGGCGGCGTTCGCGACAAGCGATTACGGCAGCATTCCGGTGCGCGAAGCCAATATGAACGAACAGGCTTCCAGCGGCATGGAGGTCTTGACGACGTGGCCGGTCAGTCTGGTCACCATTCACGGGTTGCTTGCCGGTGTGGTGTTTTGTTTGATTGTGTTCCCCATTTTTGGCCGACCACGCAAGGCCGGCGCGATCGAAACCAGTCACTTCGGCGGTCACCTGGATGCCGTCGCGACATTGTTGGCCCGCAACAACGGCCGGAATTATGCGGAATCCCGCATTGCCGAATACCGTCGTCGGATGAGCGAGGCGGCGAGATCCTAAGTCGCGGCGAGATCATAGGTCGCATTGGGGCGTTTGCGGGTGGTGTCACCAGGACGCGGCGTTTTGGGCTGCACAAGCGTTCGATGAATGCGGCGTTTGATCTTGGTAAAAACTTGTTGTGGCATCCCGGTTTTTACCCGTCCGGGCTCCGCGCCATCCCGGATCAACGCGTAAGCTAGTGCCGCGACGGGTGGATCGCTTTGGAGCCGATCGCCGTCGTTTCCCATCACCAGTTCAGCGTTTTAGGAAAGCCAGAGCAGACCCGCATGTCACAAACGCCCTTCCCGCCACAACCGCCACAGGGTGGCAACCCGTACGCCCAATCGCCCTATGCACCGCCGGCGCACCCCGGTGGTGTGCCGCCGCAAACGGGCAACCCGTTGCTGGCCCCGGGAATCATTTTGTTGGTGTTGGCGGGACTGTGGCTGTTGTATGGCATCGTCAACGCGGTCATCGCCGGGGGCCAAGGCCCGCCGCCGGTGCCGCCCGACGCACCCGAAGGTTTCGAGATCGGCCAGAATGTTGGGTTCTATGGCGCGATGATCGGGCTGCCGACCATCGCCCTGTTTCAAGTGATCGGCTCGATCATGTTGATTAAGCGAAAGGTTTACGGACTGGCGTTGACCAGCGTCATCTTGAGCATTATCCCGTGCTGTAGCCCGGTGGTGGTGTTGGGCATCCCATTTGCTATCTGGGCATTGGTTCTGTTGCTCAAGCCCGAGGTCAAGGCGGCGTTCTCGTAGCCTCGGGAATTTTCACGGAAGGCGGGTCGATCCAGTGGTGACCGAATTTGATGAATTGCCGATTCTGCTAATCGAAGACAACGAGATCGATGTGATCGCGTTCCGTCGTGGCATGCAGAAGCTGGGATTGAACAATCCGCTGCGGGTTGCCCAGCAGGGTCGTAAGGCGCTTCAGCTGCTGCGTGGGCAGAACGAAACGCAAACGATCACTTTGCCCGCGTTGATCTTTTTGGATATCAACATGCCCATCATGGACGGCCATGGCTTCCTGGCGTCGCTGCGGGAAGATCAACAATTGCGATCCTGCATCGTGTTCATGCTGACCACGTCCAACCATCGCGAAGATGTGCGACGTGCGTACGAACGTAATGTCGCCGGCTATATCGTCAAACAAGACGTTGGGAAAAACTTCGAGAAGCTTTGGAAGATGGTTCGCAGCTATTTCGAAGTGGTCACCTTGCCGTCGGGCTCGGCAAGCTAGATGAAGAAGCTTCGCGATTTTGTGGGCACCCACCAAGGTGTGCTGCTCAATGCCTTGCAGCTGGCCACCTGCGGATTCTATTTGCGACGTTTGGGTTTCCCCTTGGAAACCGAATCGAGGCCGCTCGAGCCGCGGGATGAACACCTGCAGCCGCGTGACGAACACTTGCAGCCGTGTGATGACAAAGCAACACCGGGCATTTTGATTTCGCATCAGTTTTTTTATTCACTGGGGTTGCCCACCCAGGAAAACGCGATTTCCGCGGACCAGTGGCGGGGCATGTTTCACCCGGACGACTGGCCCACCGCCGATGCGGTTTATCGCCAAGCCGACCAGGCATCGCTGGCGCCAAGCCAACGATCCGACGGCAGCACGTCGCCTTTGGGCCAGCCGCTATTGGGTTTGGGGCACACCCAAATCACCTATCGGCTCCGGCGCGGCGATGGCAGCTACCGATACACGGCCGAATCCGGCCAAATCATCCAACCTGACAACGATGGCGTCTGCTACTGGTTGGGTGTCCTGGCGGATGTCGACCAACAACATCGCTTTGAATCGGAACTGGAGAGCAGCGAACGGCGTTTTCGCGAACTGTTTACACGCAGTCCGTCGGGAATGCTGCTTGTGGATGCGGATGCTTGCATCCGAGTTGCAAATTCGGCGGCCGAAACGATCTTTGGATACGGTCCCGGCGAAATGGAAGGCCAGCCGATTGAAAACTTGGTACCGCAAGCCCGTCGGCTTCGTCATGCCCAGCATCGCAAGCGTTTCGAAAACGAAAGGGTCAATCGCCGGATGGGCGAGGGGCACGAATTCCCCGGCGTTCGGCGCGACGGACGCGAGGTGATTGTTGAAGTCGCGCTAACGCGTTTGCAACTTGATGGTGACGATTTGATTCTGGCATCCGTGGTCGATGTCAGCGCGCGGGTCGAGGCGCGAAATCGTCTCCGCTGGGCCGTCGATGTCGGCCAGGTCGGGTTTTGGGAATTGGACTTTGTCGCGGCCACCGGCGCTTCCGAAACGTTGCTGTTGCAGCAATTGGGAATGGACCAGCCTTGGACGAACATTTCCGAGTTTCTGGCCGAAGTGCACCCCGACGACGTCGAACCGTTGCGGGAAAGCTTCACCAAATTTTTGGCGTCCGATGACACCTTGCACGAG
>JBCCRW010000200.1:0-10405 GCA_039201055.1 Planctomycetota bacterium
ACCAAGATCCGTCTTCCGGGGTGCTCGGCGTGAAGAAGTAGACCCAACGTGCCTCCCAGCCGACCGAATGCTCGATTTGTCGTTTCGCGACCGTTGTGCACCGCGCTCCCTGCGTCGCGTCGTCATCGCCTCCTGTTTCGCGATGATCGCCGCGCCGGCCGCGTGGGCGGATGCTCCGTCAAACCAGCCACCGCAAGCACCGCTGGTTTTGGAGCCACCGACGAAAAAATCGGCCAGTGCGGACGACCAGATCCCCGTTCCCGCGTCAATCACGGCCGAAACGCCAGCGGTGGGTTCGGCGGAAACGCCAGCGGCCGGTCCGGCCGAAACGAAAGCAGCGGGTCAGGGCGAAACGCCAGCGGGGGAAACCGCCGGTGAAACAGACAGCGTGATCCGGCAACCGCCAGGCGCCGCCACCGGCCCCGACGCCGAAATCGCCAAACGGCCATGGTTGCTGGAAAAAATCTTGGGTCCCGACAAAGAGCGTTCCGGGAAAGACGGGACGGATCAAAGTACGGCAGACGCCCGGAAAAACGCGGGCATTCCGCTGCCCGACCCCCCATCGCTGGACGCCATCCCCGCACCGTTGCCGTATCGGGCCGGTTTGCAAGATCCACAGCGCACGCGGCAGGGTCGCGATGCGTTGGCGGACGATCCGTGGAAGGATGATCCGTGGTCGGCCGCCCAACGACCGCCGCTGCGGCAACGAACCCAGCCGGGTCCCGCGCCCGCGAAAATCGTCACGCCGCCAACTCGCAGCAATCCGCCGGCCACGCCGCCGCGCCAGCAAACACCCGCCGCGACGCTACCCGAATCGCGTCCCACGCCAGGCACGCCGCTGCAGAGCACGCCGCCACAAACCACGCCGCCGCGGCCTTTGCAAAACGACTTGGGTCCCAGCATCAACCGAGCCGCACCTTTTTCTAGGGATACTGCTGCCAAGGGTGCTGCTGCCAAGAATGCCGACGATTTGTCAAACCCGAGACCTTCGGAGGAGGAAACGCGGGACACCGCTTCGCCATTGCGGCGACTGGCTCCGAATGAACTACCACGCCTCCGACCGGCTCCCCGATCACCAGAAGCCCGTTCGCTCGAATCTCGTTCGCCGGAATCTCGTTCGCCGGAATCTCGTTCGCTCGACCCCGCCGAGATTGACGCCTTGACGCCCGGCAGCCCCGCCCGCGGCTCAATCTCCGATTACGGTCCGTCCATGCGGAATCGACGCCGACGCACCGAACCACAAACTCGCGGCGATTCCAACCCAATCGATTCCAGCCGGCAGGCACCCCCGCAAACGTTACCGCAATCGCGGGAACAAACGCCGGGTTCATCACGGCCGGCCGACGCATCCGAACCGGTATTTGCACCGGAGTCACCGCAGCCGCCGCCGCGACGGCGCTTCGACTACACCGGTCGGCCGCTGGCACCGCTGCAAGTCACCCGCCACTCGCTGGGCATGCGCGGCCCCATCCGCTCGGTCCTGCGTTACTACTACGCCCGTCCCGAAGTCGCCACCCAGCGAAGCCATTGGGGCATGATGCACGCGATGATGGTTTACGGCGTGGACACGCAAATCCAAGTCGGCCGCAATCGCTACAGCGCCATTGCCTGGGTCGCCGGCAACAATCCTTGCCGTGGGATGCGTTTGTTGGAACGGGACCGCGAAGGCATCAAGATCAAGATCGGCGACAACCTGCAAGGTCACTCTGCGCAATTCCTGGCGATACTGGCGTTGTGCGGCGTACCGTCGAACTACCCGATTTATGTGGACGGACAAGCGTTTCGAGTTGCCGACATCATCGAACGCGAAAAACGAGATTGCCGCGCCGGAACCGAATTGACCTTCGCGTTGATTGGTTTGTCGCACTATTTGGACAGCGATGCCAGTTGGGTTGCCAGCGATGGGGAAACCTGGTCGATCCAGCGTTTGATTCGCGAGGAACTCAAGCAGCCCGTCGTGGGTGCCGCCTGTGGCGGGACGCATCGCTTGATGGGTTACGC
The DNA here is from genome assembly GCA_039201055.1 of Planctomycetota bacterium. GTDB lineage: Bacteria > Planctomycetota > Planctomycetia > Pirellulales > Pirellulaceae > Rubripirellula. The sequence continues at coordinate 2,002 of JBCCRW010000200.1, forward strand.
CCACGCGCTTCGCAACCGACGCATGCAAGGCAAAGCAATCACGGGACAATTCGCTCGGGCACAAAAATTCACCGACGACATGGTCGACTACGTTTGGCGTTTGCAAAACCGTGACGGTTCGATGAGCACCGCGTGGCTGGAGGAACGCCAGGACAATGGCAGCGTGGATCGAAAGATTCAAACGACCGGGCACATGGTCGAATGGTTGCTGACCGTGCTGCCGGACGATCAACTGCAAAACCCGCGCTTGGTCCGCTCGATCGCGTTTTTATCGCGGGCGTTCAACGCGGACCGCGAGCACCGCTGGAGCGTGGGTCCCAAAGGTCACGCGCTGCGTTCGCTGGCGATGTACTACGAACGGCTGTACCGCAGCGGCACGGCCTGGCAACCGGCACAAATGGCCGCGCGAGACGGTTCGCGTCGCTAACAAGAACCCCTGTCTCAGAGTAGCTCGCCTCTCCGAGGCGAAATAAAAAGAAGCAGCCATAGGCGGTCCGCCTCGGAGAGGCGGGCTACTCTGAGGCGGGCTACTTAAAGACGCGCGAGCGGGACCGGTGGCGATCCCAGATATTCCGCCGCCTGGACCGCCGCGGGCAATTCGCAGTAACGAAACTTGGTCGTCTTGCCACGCGTTTCCTCGTATCGAAGCAGCGTCGCGTTGGACAAATCCGATGCCACCGGCGCATCAATCAACAACGACGAATCCGATGCGTTCATCGGCCCCAGGACCTTCCAGTTCAATTCGTGCACGCTCGATCGCGGCAACCACTTGCTGACCGTGTCAGCCGTCTGACAAACCAACAAAACGTGCACACCGACCGCCGGTCCATCGCTTAACAATTTTTGCAACGCCTGACTGGGCTTGGCGTCGCCGGCGGCATTGGGGTCCAGCGAAAACGCCAATCGTTCGTCCTGTCGCAGGTCGCGAAAACGGTCCAAGGGATCGACGATGACCAAGTGCGGCGGCGAATGATCATCCCGCTGGGCCAGCGAATCGGCAATCTCCTGAACTCGCTCGGGGCCCTGACGCACGTTGGCCGTTGTAAAAGGGATTCCCGCCTGTTCGAACCAGGTGTCCATCGCCCGCCCGTCGTCATCGCGAACACCCGACAGGTACGTACAACCAAAATCGGCGTGCTGCTTGGCCATCGTCAACGCAATCGTCGCCAGCAGGGCGGGACGCGCGGACTCGGGTGCAATCAGCAGCACATTTTGACCGGAATCACGCGTCAATCGCAGCGAAACGGGATCGCAGATTTCCACCGGCTGACCCAGCAAGCCAATCAAGCCGCTACCCGAACCGGCGATCGCACCGGAGGACATCGCGGGCGTCCAAACGCAGGGCCGGTTGCCTTCGAAGATGACCGCCGGCGGAAGCTTCTTTGCAAGTTCGCGATCACGGCTGGTGATGTCGTCAAGAAAGCGATGCTGTTGCGATGCCGAAACGTACGCGACCTGCAGCGGCTGATTGCCCTCGATCAACCCACCGGCGTCGTTGTAAATCGCTTCGCCGGGACGCGACAACAAACGGGCAGCCGTATTGTCGTCGTTCAAAATCATCGCCGCGTCGGACGCACCACATTGCAACGCGATGCGAATTGCCATTTGCCCCAAGGTCGCGCGCGGCAACGAATACGCGCCGGCCAACGATTGACTGGCAAGCACCACGTGCATCCCAAACGATCGACCCTGTCGCACCAAACGGTCCAGCAACAATGTCGCGTCGGCGGCCAGCCGATCGTCACGCACGAACATTTCTTGAAATTCGTCGACCAGCAACAACAGCCGAGGCATCTTGCGCCCGGTCTTTTCGCGATATTCGCCCACATCGCTGACCCCGGCGTCGCGAAACGCCTCGCCGCGGCGCTGCAATTCACCATCGAGTGCCTCGAAAGTGCTGCGACCAAATTCGCGTTCGGATTCAATTCCGATCACGCTCGCGTGCGGCAATTGCGCGTCCGCATAGGGCTTAAATTCAACACCCTTTTTAAAGTCCAACAAATAAAACTGAAGCTCATCGGGCGTGTAATGCGCCGCCCCCGACGTGATGATCGCGTGCAACAGCGATGACTTGCCGCTGCCCGTTTTGCCGGCGACCAAAACGTGTTGCGCGACGCCGTGCCCCAGAGTCAGCGACAATTTGCGATCACCGCCCTGGGAACCAATGGGAATCACCAAATCGTGCTTGGATTGCTTCTTGCCCCAATGTTCCATGTCGATCACTTGCGACAACGGCACTTCGACTCGCGCGGCCTGGCGAGTGATGGTGGCGATCCGCTGGGCCAAACGCGGCCGCAACGCGTCACCGGGACCTTCGATCAATTCGATGGGTCGCTGCTGCCATCCATCCATATCCAAACGCGCCTGGCCATCGGCATCCAAACGCAAGGTCAACACATGATCGCCCGCGGGAATCGGTGCGTCGGCGGGCCACGTCGCGTCATCCGGGCAAACCATGATCGTGATCACGCCGCACCGACCGCCGGCCTGAATCAACGATGCGATGTGCTCCATCGCGATCCGGCGCAAGCCCTGGGGCGCGTCAGCGACGGCGACCAGCCGGTACGGTTGCCCCATCGAACCGGCGACCTCGTTGTAATCTTCGACACGTTGAAAACGTTCCTGCAATCCGGTTTGCAGCAATTCTTCGACCACTTCAACGACCTCGCCCAATTTGTCCGCGATCGCATCGTCGCTGGTCCAAACCCGCCCACCGACAATCTCCGGTGCATCGTCCGTCATTGACAAAAACGGAGTAAACGATTGGCCGCGGCCAAGCGGATCGATCAGCGTCAAACGGGCCATCCCGCCGGGTACCGCGGACAACAATCGCCAGATCATCGCGTGACACAACGACATCGCCGTATCACGCTGGGCCGGGTCACAGCGAATCACCAATGCCGAATGTACCCGTCGATGCAGGGCCACGGGCAAGGTTTGCGGCGGGACGGCGTCGACGCCCTCGGGTACATCGCCTTGTTCGCACGCCAGCGGCACATTGCCAATTGGCAGGTGATCGATCGCACCGCTCATCATCGCGGGATGGTTGTCATCGTCGACCAACGCGTCCCAGGCGGGAAAACGCTGCGAGGTCTCTTGTTCGGCCTTCGACAGGCGGGTCCAGGCGCCACGAATGCCATGCACCAAACGGCGCCTGACCTGCTGCAATTCTTCGTGCCGCCGCTGCTGTGCCCGCTGGCTTGCCGCCGCGAGCGACTGGTCCAGATTGCCAAGTTTGGCCTGGATCGTCGCGGCGGTCCGATTAGCTTCCGTCCGCATCTTATCGCCGACCGCGCGCATTCTCTGGTCAAACACCTGGTCCAAGCTCTGCAGCTTCGATTCAAATTGCTGACGCGACTCGTTTTCCTCTCGTTCCAGTCGCTGGGCCAATTCGGTCAGATGCTCGCCCCGCCAGCGTTCGGCGGCGTTCAAATGCGAATCCCGCCGGGCGACCAATTCGGCCTCGGCAGCAACCCGCAAGTTACGGGCGATTTCGTTGCCCTGTTCGGCGCTGCGTTCGGCGCGGGCGGTGGTTTCATAAAGTTGTGGGTAAAGCTGTTTGGTCATCCGCTTCAGCGGCATCTGCAGCGCCGCGTAAATCCCAAAGCCCGCCAGAAAGGCGACCGGAATGATGGCTACCATCCATAGCAGGCGGTTGTTTTCGACCAGGAAAAAAGTCGCCAGCATCCACAACCCGACAACGCCCAAGGTCGCCAGTGGCAAATAAAACGAATCGGCAAACCGGTTGGCCGCACCGGCCTGCAGTTCACCCAGCATTTTTTCGGCTCGGTTGTCGTGCGTTTTGATGTCGCGCAGCACATCGTCGATCGTTTCGGGCTTGCCGTCGGAATGCAGCGATTCCTCGGAAACCGTCACCGCGGGTACCCGATCGAGTCGACGAAGCGTGACTTCTTGGCCGCTGGCCAAATGCCCGCGGATGTTCGCGAGCGCGGCTTCGATTTGGGCCAGCTGCTTGCGTTCCATTTGGCCGGGCAGCAATTTTTGGTTTTCGTATTGCTGCAAGATCGCTTGCACCCGCGCGTCCAACTTACGGTGGATCGCCTTGGCCTCTTCGCCACGTTTGCGTCGGAACACGGCGGTCAATCGATTCAGTTGGCCGTGGGTTTGAATCCATTCACTTTCGTATGCGGCGAATAGCGTTTCTTCAGCCGTGTCCCAGGCCTGCAGTGTTTGGTGCCGCAGCACGCGGCAGCCCTCGGTTTCCTCCGCCCGCGCCGCATCGGCGTCGCGTTGTTCGCGTCGCTGCTCGGTCAGATGCGAGCTTTCTAATTCGGCTCGTCGCGCGTCAGCGGCTTCGCGACGTCTGCCGATGGAATCGACCAGCCTGCTGCCTCGGCGGGGATCAAACACTCCTGCCGGAGCGACGGCTCGGTCGTTCATCGTTAACTCAACTGATAATCTCGGAAATCGGCTCGACGGCTTCCACGCCGACCAATTTTTGATCCAGGCCCCCGTAAAAATACGACAGTCCGTTTGGGTCTAAACCTAACTGATGCAAAACGGTCGCGTGCATTCGTTTGACGTGAGTGGGGTTTTCGACGGCGCGGGCGCCCAATTCATCCGTCGCCCCGTAGGTCACCCCACCGCGGACCCCGCCACCGGCCATCCACATTGTAAATCCGAACGCATTGTGGTCGCGGCCGCTGCCTTGAGCATATTCGGCGGTGGGCTGGCGACCAAATTCGCCGCCCCAAACCACCAGGGTCTCCTCCAGCATGCCGCGACGCTTCAGGTCAGCCAGCAATCCCGCAATCGGCAAATCGGTCCGGCCGGCGTGACGATTGTGGTTCAATTCCAAATCACCGTGCGCATCCCAATTATCGTCGTTGTGGGCACCACCGGAATACAATTGCACAAATCGGACACCCCGTTCGACCAAACGCCGGGCCAACAAACACCGCGTGCCAAAGTCCCGCGTTTCTTTTTGATCGATGCCGTACAACGAACGCGTGGCTTCGTCTTCGTCGGAAAAATCGACGACCTCCGGTGCGGACGATTGCATGCGAAATGCCAATTCATAACCGGCGATGCGTGATTCCAGATCGTCGTTGATGCCGCGACCGATGGCGTGGCGACGATTGGCATCCTGAATGGAATCCAACAACCGCCGCTGCACCGATCCGTCCAGACCGTTGGGCGGCGAAAGATTCAAAATCGGCGCACCCTGGGTCTTGAACACGGTGCCGCCCAGCGTCGCCGGCATGTACCCGCTGCTCCAGTTCTTGGCACCGCTGATGGGGCCGCCCTTGGGATCGAGCATCACGACGTAGCCCGGCAGGTTTTCGTTGACCGACCCCAAGCCGTAGTTGACCCACGACCCCAGCGATGGCGAACCCGAAAGGATCTTGCCGCTGTTCATCATCAACATCGCCGACCCATGGATGGGCGAATCGGCGGTCATCGATTGCAGGAACGCGATGTCGTCAACATGTTTGGCCACGTTGGGAAACAGCGAACTGACCCATTTGCCACATTGGCCGTGTTGGGCAAAGTCCCAGCGGGGTTCGACAATTCGGCCGCCTTCTTTGTGTCCACCACGTCCGTGCGTTTTCACCTTGGCGGTTTTGCCATCCATGCCCTTCATGGCGGGCTTGTAATCGAACGTGTCGATGTGGCTGGGGCCGCCATACATAAACAAAAAGATCACGGACTTGGCCTTGGCAATTGGCAAGTTCGATGCCGTCGCCAGTGGCGAAAACCCATCACCCGAAAGCATCGAAGCTAGCGCCGCGGCGCCGAATCCGCCACCGCTTTGCCACAGAAACTCACGCCGAGTGCGACCGCAAAACGAGGCACCACGATCGGTTTTGTTGATACCGGAAGCCGCGCGAGTCGATCGACGGGAAAATGAAGACATGCGAAATTCCTAATCCAGAAACAAAAATTCGTTCCAATTCATAACCGACAACGCGTACCAACGTCTCGCATCATCGGGGCTTAGTCCCGCCGCGATCAAGTCGCCCACCAATGCGGCGGCCGCATCGCGTTCGGCATCACTGGCGTCGCGGCGAAGCACCTCAGCGATGATGCCGTCGGCCAGCTGCTGCGGCGTCGCCGATTCCAAATTCAAATGAGCGATCAAGTCGGCCGCCCGCTGCTGCATCCAATCGGCATTCAGTAGCGCGAGGGCTTGGTTGGGGCCGAGCGTTTCAAAGCGTGCTTCGCAGGTTTGATCGGGGTCGGGAAAATCGAACGCCGCCAGCAGCGGCGTGATCAACGATCGCTTCACGTGGATATAAACGCTGCGGCGATTTTGGTCCGCCGGCGACGACTTCCCCCAACCCGCGCCCGGCCGCGACTGGCCCGCCAAAACCTCGGCGGACAATTGCGGATAAACGCTGGGACCGCCGACGGCGTGATTCAAACTACCGCAAACAGCCAAGATCGAATCGCGAACCTCCTCGGCCGACAACCGACGCGGGTCAAATCGCCAATACAAATCATTGGCCGGGTCTTTTTTGATGGCGGTGGGATTGTCGACCGCCGACTGCTGCGCATAGGTCCGGCTGGTCACCATCATCCGGTGCAAGCGCTTGAGCGATCCATCACCGCGGGCCAATTCGTCGGCCAAAAAGTCCAACAATTCCGGGTGCGTCGGTGGGGTGCCCAGCCGGCCCATGTTGTTCGATGAACGAACGATGCCGCGGCCAAAGTGAAATTGCCACACGCGATTGGCGATCACTCGAGGGGCCAGATCATGATCGGGATCGGCCAACCAATCGGCCAGGACCCGGCGGCGTCCGGCACTGTCCTGGGACGCGGCGGGCTCGGGGATCGTCGGTCGTGAAGCCTCGAACAAACTCGGGAACATCGGCGACACCTCGTCGGTGGGCGATCCCGGATTGCCGCGAAACAGAACGAACGTCGTTTCGGGGACTCGGCGTGTCTTTGCCAAACCCAACACCGACGATCGTTCGGGAAGCTCTTTTTCGGCGCTGATGCTTGCGGCCAGTTTCGACTTCAGTTCACGGTAGCGAACCATCGTCTGGGCTTCGGTAAATTCCGCCATCCGCTTGGCCAGCACTTTGCGACGCTGGCGTTTGGGCCCTTCGGTGGCGCGTTGGTCGGGCGCGGACATCTTGGCGATCGATGCCTGTTCAATGTCACGGATCTGCTTTTCCAAGCTTCGTTGTTCCTCGTCCAATTCGGCGTAGCGTTTTCGCAACCACTGCGGCGAGATATCGATCTGGTTGTTGCCGACCAAGTCGGATCGTTGGGCGTACGGAGTCACGTCGGCCAGGAACGCGAGCATCGCGTAATAATCGGCCTGCGGAATGGGGTCGATCTTGTGGTCGTGACATCGGGCGCAATTGATCGTCAGCCCCAAAAACGCTTGACCGGTCGTGGTGATCAAATCGTCGAATTGATCAAACTTGGCTTGCTGGGGATCGGCCGGTTCGTCATCCCAAATGCCCAACCGGTAATAGCCGGTCGCCGTCAGTGATTCGTCGGTAACCTGGTCCAATTCATCACCGGCGATCTGCTCGCGAACAAAGTCGAAATACGACTTGTCTCGATTCAGAGCATCGACGACATAATCGCGATACTTCCATGCATTGGGTTTGGGTCCATCGCGTTCAAACGAATTGGTTTCGGCGTAGCGGACCAAATCCAACCAATGCCGCCCCCAACGTTCGCCATAATGCGGACTGGCCAGCAAACGGTCCGCCAATCGCCCCACCGCGTCGGGCCGATCGTCTCGCACGAACCGCTCGATCTGCTCGGCCGTCGGCGGCAAACCGGTCAAGTCGTAGGCCATTCGTCGAATCAAGGTTTTGCGATCGGCCGGCGGTGCGGGCGGTAACCCATGTTCGATCAATCGCTTTGCAATGAACGCATCGATCGGGTGATCCTCCCACGAGGCGCTTGTGCCGCCCCGATCACCGTCGCTGCGATCACCGTCGCTGCGATGATCGTCGCCGGGCCAACCCGCCATGTCGCCAGGGTTCAACTGGGGCGGCTGGGGATGCTGCCGTGGCCGAAACGCCCAATGCTTAGTGTACGTCGCGCCCTGCTCGATCCAGGCCCGCAACAATTCGACCTGTTCCTCTTTAAGCGGTTCACCCTCGGGCGGCATCCGCTCAAATTCGTCGTCCGAGGTGATGCGCTCCAAAATCATGCTGGCGTCGGGGTCACCGGCGACGATGGCAAAATCCCCCGAATCGCATTCGGCCGTCGCTTCGTCGAATCCGGTCAGCCGCAGACCGCCTTCGTTAACATCGGGACCGTGACAGGAAAAACAGCGTGAAGCGAGAATCGGCTGGATATCCCGCGAGAAATCAATTTTCCGAATCGGCTCGGTTTCCTGGGCCGACCGATCGGCATCGGAAACCTCCGCATCGGGTGTTGCCGGATTGGGGTCGGCCGGATTGGGATTCGCCGG
>JBCCRW010000201.1:0-10387 GCA_039201055.1 Planctomycetota bacterium
CACGATCGCGCTTGGGCCGGATGTGTTCGACTTTGTCGGCAATCCAATGAACCAGGATGGCGACGAAAACAACGGCGAAGCCGACGACGATGTTTTCACCGGTAGCTTCGATTGGTCGCTGCCGGATCTGGTTGTGACCGACGGAACGCTGGCCACCGATGCGTCCAGCTATTCATTCGGGCAATCGCTCACGATCGATTTCGACCTGCAAAACATCGGCAGCGGTGATGCCGGCGGCCAAACTTGGGTCAACCGAATTTACTTGTCCGCCGATGGCGATTGGGATCCCGGCGATCGTTTGCTTGGATCTTGGGACAGCGAAACCACACTGGCCGCGGGCGCCAGCGAGGCCATTTCGCAAACGCTGACCCTGCCGCTGGAACAAGGTTGGGACGAGGGCGATTATCGGCTGCTGGTTGTTGTCGACGATGATCAACGCATCGGCGAAGTCGATGAAGCCAATACCTTCGCTTCCGATGCGATCGCATTGGCCTATCCACCGCTGGTGGACCTGGTGCCGCAAGCGATCGACGGCCCCGTCGCCGGACGCCCCGGTCAAGACAGCGTGTTCACATGGACGGTCACCAACCAGGGCGACGAAGCGACCGCCGGTGCATGGTTTGACCACATCTTTCTTCGCCGTGTCGACGACCCCGGTGTGCGTGTGTTTGTGGGCACCCGGCGCGTCAGTGGCACCTTTGGTCCCGGCGAAAGCTATGACATGTCGATGACCACTCGGCTGCCGGACGCGGCCGACGGGGCTTATCAAATCGAAGTCGAAAGCGATCACTACAACAACGTTTTCGAAGGCCCTTACGAGGACAATAACCGGTTGCTGGGCAACACGGTTTCGATGTCGCACGTCGATTTGGTGCCCAGCCAGTTCAGCGTGCCGGCCGCCGCGATTTCGGGCACCGAAGTCGACGTCACTTGGAATATCGCCAACACCGGCACCGCGATCGCCGACGCTTGGACCACGCGGTTCTTTTTGTCGACCGACAACCAATATTCATTCAATGATCGTCTTGTTGGCGAACTTCGCACCGACACACCGCTTGCCGCGGGCACCGCCCGTGACGCATCGGCGACCGTGTCGCTGCCCGTCGACTTTCGCGGCAACCTTTATCTGGTCGCCCTGGTCGATGCCCTGGACGAACATGGTGAACTGCTTTCGGGTGAACAAAACAACGACGTTTCACGCCCCATCGAATTGACGCTGGCTCCGTATGCGGATCTGGGCGTCAGCGACATCGATTCGGATGATCTGGAAATCGGTGATCCGGGATCGCTGCGGGTCCAGTGGACGGTCACCAACCAGGGCACCGGACGCGGCGGTGTCGATACGTGGAACGACGTCGTCGTTCTGCGTCCCATCGATGCCACCGACGCTCGTTTTGACCGAATCATTGCGACGTTCCCCAACGTCATGGGGCTGGACGCCGGCGAAAGCTACACGCGCGATGAAACGTTTGCCTTGCCGCCGGAATTGAACGATCGCTTTGAATTGTTCATCCACACCGACGCGGGCGACGTCGTCTATGAAAACGATTTGGAAGCCAACAACGTTGACTTCCGTCCCGGATACGTCGACATCATGGCCGCGCCCAATGCCGACGTGATCGTCACCAACATTGATGCCCCGCCGCCGATCAACGCGGGCACCGAAGCGACCGTGTCTTGGACGGTCGAAAATGTCGGCCGCGGAATCACCGATCGCGGCGATTGGTATGACCGAATTTACCTGGCGTCGGACCCGGCCGGCGACCAAATGATCGACGGCACCGAACGTTTTTATCAACACTTCGGCCAGCTTGCCGTAGGCGGCACTTACGTTCGCACGGCGACGATTGCCATTCCCGACGGGCTGCAGGGGGATCACTTTATCGTGGTCGAAACGGCCGCGGAAAACGGGCCGTTTGAATTCATCTTTGACGCCAACAACACCACCGTCAGCGATCCGATCGACATCGTGCTGCGGCCGGCGCCCGACTTGATCGTCACCGAAACTCTCGCGCCGACCGAAGCCGAAGAGGGCGCGTGGATCGACGTGTCGTGGACGGTGCAAAACGATTCCACGGTCGATCCGGAGCGGTCGTGGGCCGATCGGGTTTACCTGCGACCGGCCGGACAGCCCAATGCACCGCTGATCGAATTGGGCGTGTTTCCGTACTTGGATCCGTTACCGGCGGGACAAACCTACACCCGCGCCGAATCGATTCGCGTTCCCGTCGAATCGACCGGCGTGTTCGATTTGATTGTCCACACCAACTACGACGGGTTCCTGTACGAAGGCCCCGCCGCCGACAACAACACTCGGTCGCGACCGATCACCTTGAACGTCAAGCCACGCGCGGACTTGCAGGTCGAATCGATCGACATTCCCGACCGCATCGCCGCCGGCGCGACGCTGTCGCCGTCGTTTGTCGTCGTCAACCAGGGCGCGATTGGCACCGGGTCCACCCGCTGGGTTGACCGCGCATATTTGTCACTGGACACCGTCATCGATCAAGCCGACATCCTGATCGGCGAATTGGACAACGCGGCGGCGCTGCTCGCGGGTGATCGCTATTCCCAAGATCCCGGCGGTGTCGTCGTCCCGATTCGCTATCGCGGCGATGTGTACGTGATTGTGCAAACCGATTCGACCGACCGCATCGAAGAATGGCCCACCAACGAAAACAACGTCACTTACCAATCGATTTTTGTCGAACCCGAACCGTTGGCCGATTTGGTCGTCAGCGACGTCATCGCGCCGACACAGGTGATTGCCGGTGCCGAAGTCCCGCTGCGGTACACGGTGACCAATTTGGGCAGCGGCGCCACGCATGGCGACACCTGGGGTGAAAACGTTTGGCTGACCCGAGACAAAAATCGGCCGCACCCGGGCAAGGGCGACATCCTGCTGGAATCCTTCACCCACTCCGGTGCACTGGATCGCAACGCCGGCTACGAAACAAATTTAACGATTCAAATCCCCAGCACGATTCCCTCGGGCATTTGGTATGTGACCCCCTGGGTCGATCCGCTGGACACGATCCCCGAGGACACGCTGGCCGCCAACGTCAACGATGACGACCCCAACCAGGCGGACAACAACAATTACAAGGCCCGCGAAATTCAAGTCCTGGGGGCCCAACCGGATTTGGTCGTCTCGGACATCATCGCTCCGGTGCAAGCAGTCGGTGGTGATCAAATTTCGATCACTTGGACGGTCGAAAATATCGGCTTTGCCGACGCCGAACCGGGCAAATGGATCGACAATATTTTCCTAAGCGACCGTCCGGATCCGGATGACCTCGACGCCACGATGATGTTGTTGGCCCAGGTGAAGCGGGAATTTCCGCTGGCCCAAGGCGCTTCGTACACCGACACCGCGGAATTGACGCTGTCCCCATCGGCGTCGGGTTCTTACATCGTTGTCGTCACCGATGACGAACCGCCGCCCCAGCCGCCCATCAACTTGACCGAATACTTTGGCGGCCCGCCGCCCGAAGAATTCAATCCGGTCGACGAGGTCGATGAAACGAACAATTCGGCCGCCGTGGTCACCAACATCACGCCGGTGCCCGCGAACTTAAAAGTCGTCTCGGTGGACTTCCCCGACGACGCCAAGTCGGGCGAGGAATTCACGTTTTCCTACACGGTCGAAAACATCGGTGCTCATCCGGTTTGGGAGGGCACGCGATATTGGAAAGACTTTATCTGGTTGTCTCCGGACACCCAGTTCATCCGCAACCGCGCGTCGTACTTGGGGTCGCCGATCACGGCCATGCAGTCGCCGCTGCAGCCCGGCCAGCAGTACACGGTGACCTACACGACAACGCTGCCCGAAGGGACCGGTGGTGATTATTCGTTGTGGATTCACTTGGATGCCCACAACGATAAGTCGCCGCTGCTGTTTCCGTACCAGGCAAGATTGCTGTTGGAAGATTGGTATCCGGCGGCCATTGGCACCAATGACATTTGGTTGGACCACTTCGATCGCTGGGCCTACGAAGACCCCAGTGACAACCTGTCGCGACACGATTTGCAAATCGAATACTTCGAAGCCGATTTGCGAGTCACCAACTTTCAAATTCCCGACACAATCGTCTCCGGTGAAACGATTGATGTCACCTACACCGTCGAAAACATCGGCAATCGCGCCACGCGGACCCGTTCGTGGACCGACCGTGTATTCATTTCCCACGACGCCTCGCTGGACAACTTCGATCACCAGATCGCCGCCTATGGTTTGGGCGCGATTTTGGAACCCGGTGAAAGCTACACTCGCACGATGGCCGTCACCATTCCGCACGGCATCGAGGGTGATTTCCACTTGATGGTGTTTGCCGATTCGGCGGCGATGAAGGATCGCGCAAACCGGCCCAGCAACATCGGCTTTGAATTGGTCGGTATCGAATTCGAATTGCCGGGCAGTCTGGAACCCTGGGACTTGGCCAGCGAAGCGACTCGCCGCGCCGCCCGCGGGCGGATTAAGGAATTCGCTTACGAGGGCAACAATCTGGTCGTCGCCGCGACGCCGATTTTGCCCGCGGTGTTGCCCGATTTACAGGTCGCGCAGTTGACCGCGCCGCTGCGAGCCGATCGTGGCAGCCTGTTGAACGTGGAATACACGGTTTCCAATTTGGGCGGCGAAATCATTCGCAACCAAGAAGATTGGGACGAATTGGTTTACCTGTCCCGTGACAATTTTCTGGATCTGTCCGCAGACATCTACTTGGGCGGACGGCGTCACGAGGATGGACTGGCGCCCGGCGAAAGCATCACGCAGTCGCAGACGGTGCGTTTGCCACGAGATTTAACGGGACCGTTTTATGTGTTCGTGATCGTCGACCCGGATCGAATTCGCCGCACCGGTGACGTCTTTGAAGGTGCCAATGAACGCAACAACGATCGCGGCAGCGACGTTCCGATGGTGATCGAATTGCCGCCTCCGGTGGATCTGGAAGTCACCGCGATTCAGGCACCGCCAGCGGCGACGACCGGCGATCCCGCCGAAATTTTGTGGACGGTCACCAACACGTCGACCGAAACCGTCACCGGAACCTGGTCCGATGCGATTTACTTCAGCCCCGATGCCCAGTGGGATTTGACCGACGCGCCCGCCGGCAATGTCGAATTCACGGGCACCCTGGGCCCCGGCGAAAGCTATTCGTCCACGCTGGTCGCCAACACTCCGCCGCTGACGCCGGGCGATTATCGCATCATCGTTCGCACCGACATTTTCAACGCGGTGTACGAAGACGTCGACGATTTGAACAACACCACGGCGTCGCCGACCTTGGTCGATGTGACCGCTCCGGTGCTCACGCTGGATGTTCCGTTTCCCACGATGATCCAGTCGGGCGATCAAAAACTGTTCGCCGTCGACGTGCCCTCCGATCAAACACTGCGGGTGACCGTCAGCACCGGCGATGATTCGGTGCACGAAGTGTTCCTGCGGCATTTGGAATCGCCAACCGTGCGAACCTATGACGCCAGTTCCGGCGGCACGCTTGCCGGTCGCTTTGCCGCCGTCGTGCCGTCGACGCTGCCGGGTCGATACTACGTGTTGGTCCGCGGTTTTGCCACGCCCGAGGGTGGTTCGGACGTCGAAGTGTTGGCCGAAACGCTGCCGCTGGCGATCACCGATATTCGCACCGATATCGGCGGCGATTCAAAATTCGTGACCACAACGATCGAAGGAGCCCGCTTCCACCCCGACGCGATTTTGAAATTGGTGCGACCGGGCGCGGCGGAAATCTCGCCTGTTTCAACGAACTACGTTTCGGCGTCGCAAATCATCGCCAAGTTTGATTTCACAGACATGCCACGCGGCCTGTATGACGTCCAGGTGATCAATCCGGGCGGTCAAGTGGCGGTGGTGCCGTACCGTTTCCAAATCGAACGCACGATTGAACCGGAGGTGACCATCGGCGTCGGTGGACCACGGTACATTTTTGCCGGCGACAATGGCACCTTCTCGGTCGCCCTGCAAAACCTGGGCAACGTCGACGCGCCGTACGTCTTTTACAACGTCGGCATTCCCGAAATGGGCATCAACGGCAACGTTTACAACCTGCCGTATCACTACCTGGCGTCCAACCTGCGCGGCGGTCCCGAGGTGGGCCCCTACGTCGACGTCCCCTGGGCCCAATTGAATTCAGCGGTCAACACCGACGGCCATGTCACGGCCTCGGGCTACCAATTTGATTCGCCCGCTGATGGTTTTTCCGGTTTCACCTTTCAAGTGCAAACCTATCCCGGCCTGCGTGAATTGCACGACCACGCCTGGGAAGCCTTCAAGGCCAAGATCTATGAAGCGCTGCCGCAATACGCCGAGATCGATTTGTTGGCCGAAGGGCCCGAAAAGCTGGACGAAATCTATCCGGGTTTGACGCTGATTTGGGAAGCCTTCGGCGCGGTGCCGGATCTGTTGACCCAGGCATTCATTCCGTACCAGTTTCATGTCGTTGCATCGGCGACGTCGATGTCGCGTGACGAATTCATCGCGCATTCGACACAGCAGGCGGACATCCTGCGGCGTGGCATTTTGGACGATCCAGATGCCGACGCCGCGCTGGTGTCATTGGCCGGCGACGCGGATGTTTGGCGCGATCTGTATTTGGCGTCGCTGGAAGAATCCGGTCGATTGTTGCCCGAGGACGCGGTGCCCGACACACGGCGGGACCAAGAATTGCAATCGTTGATGTCGCTGTTGGCCGGTGGTGTGATCCGCGGCCCCGGCGGCGAAACGATCATCGCCTCGGGTCGCTTCGATGACTTCTTTGAAAATGTTCGGCTGTGGTATGGCCACGATCCGGATTTATTGGCTCCGGCACAACGCGACGATGCGAGCTTCACGTCGGATTCGCAATCGATTTTGGGCACGTTGGGCAACCCGAACCCCGTACCGGGTTTGCCGCAATTTGAAGACTACGATTTGGGCTTGGACCTGAACACGCACTTCCAAACCACGCGGGTGTATGTGCCCTGGGTGCCCTTTGGAAAACGCGGCGCGGGCATTCCCGCGGATTATCAAATTCGCGGCATCACCACCAGCGGCGACGACGAACCGCTGTTCCCGCTCAATTTCCAAAGCTATTACGACAACCCCGGCAACATCGCCCAGGCGGTCTCGCAAACCGGCCCCTTCACCTTGGAAACGCGCGGGTTTGTTCCCGCCGAAACCGATCTGCCGTTCTCGGTGCATTTCCAAAACGATCCCGCGGCGACACGCGATACCAATGAAATTCGCGTCGTCGTGCCGCTGGATGAAAGCGTCGATCCGCGAACGTTCCGACTGGGTGATTTGAAATTCGGCGACATCAACATTCGCATGCCCTCGGGTCGTTCGCTGTACCAGGGTGAATTTGATTTTCTCGATACGCTCGGGTTCAACGTCCGGGTTTCGGCGGGCGTGGACATTGCCACCAACACGGCCAGCTGGTTGATCCAAGCGATCGATCCGCTAACCGGTGCCGTCCGCACCGATCCGACCGGCGGTTTGCTGCCGCCCAACAACGCTCAAGGCGCCGGCGCGGGCTTTGTCGGTTACAGCGTTCGCCTATCCGAACAAGCCGAAACCGGCGACACCTTGACGGCCCAGGCCCGAGTGTTAATGGACAACGCGCCGCCGGAGGACGCGGCCGAATTGGTTTACGAAGTCGATGCACTGGCGCCGCAAACGGAATTGACGGTCAGCCCCATCAATGACCAAAACGACTTCCGTGTCGCCTGGGACGTCGCCGACGAAGAAACCGGCAGCGGTTTCAAACACGTTTCGTTGTACGTTGCCGAAGACGGTGGCGATTTCCAGTTGTGGAAACGGCAATTGACCGACGCATCCGGCGAAGACGTCTATGCCGGTCGCGTTGGCCGGACTTACGAATTCTTGGCCCTGGCCAGCGACCGGGCGGGCAACCGCGAAACGCCGCCCAGCGGTCGACAGGCCGATGACGACGGCAGTCGTTTGTCACTGGGGGATTTGCCGGAAGTTGACAGCACCACGCGGCCCAACTTTGGCACGCCGCCGACCCCCGATGCCCAGCCGTCGACCAATCCGTTGTTTTCCGCCGCATCGGCGCGGGTTCCCGCAAACGTCTCGATTTCCCAGCCACCGGTGTTCCAGTCGGTGCTGCAACCCTTTACCGCACAATCCTTTGCCAGCGGTTTCGACGTCACCGCGACGGGCGTGGCCTCCAGCGGCGTGGGGCCGCTGGCGATCCTGTCGTTTCCTCCGGTGCAAGACGGTGATGAAACGATTCCCGGCGATGTCTTGATCAGCGGCGGGCCATCGCGAAATCAAATCTATCGCTTCACGTCCGACGGTGGCTTGGCGGACGGGGTTTGGGCGGAAACCGATCACCCGATCTTCAACTTGGCACTCGATGCAAGCGGCCGCTTGTGGGCCACCACCGGCGGGGGACCGCTGTTGGAATTGGACCCGATCGATGGTGCCGTTTTGGCCGAACATGGCGATGGGCTGACGATGGGCTTGGCCGTCGATCCGGTCAGCGGCGATTTGTTTGTCGGGTCGCGTTACGGAGTCGAACGCTTCGATCCGGCGACGAGCCAATTCGAACGATTTTCACGCGATAAAAACATTCGCGTCGGTTCGCTGGCCTTTGATGATGCCGGCGTCCTGCACGCGGTGCAATGGCCCGAGCGCGACGCACTGCTGCGCTTCAATGGCATCGGTCGCGCCGAATCGATCATGAACTTCGCGGCCCCCATCGATTCGATCGCGTTTGGAAAAGTCGATTCGCCCTTGGAAGGCTTGCTGTTCATTTCCCACAACACCGGCGACACCGGATTCGGTCGCAGCGTGGCGACGGGCGAGGACAGTCCGTTGACAATGGTCGACATGGCGACGCTGCAACGCCTGCCGCTGGCCACCGGTGGCACCCGCGGCGATGCGCTCGAAACGACGGCCGATGGTCGCATCCTGGTTTCGCAGTCCGATGCCGTCGACGTGATTCGCCCGCTGTCGGTGCCGCGAATCACGGCGACCTATCCCGCCCCCGAAACAACCGTCGCGTTGCCATTGGGCATGATCGCGGTCAGCTTCAGCGAGGACATGTTTGTCGGCACGGGCTTGGAAACCCATTCGGTCACCAACCCCGGAAACTATGCCGTCCGCCTGGCCGATGCCTTGACGCCGGAAGAACATCCCGTCGTCACTCAGGTGCAATACCATGCGTCCAGCCGCACGGCGTATGTGTTCGTCGAAGGTTTCTCGGTTGGCCAGCAAACGCTTTATATCGGCCAGGGTGTGCAAAGCGCGGGTGGTTTTGAATTGCCCGCCGGTTACGAGGTGCCGTTCCAAACGGTGTCCGAATTTACCGCCGACGTCGACTTTACGCTGACGGGCACGCGACTGGATCGTGCTGAATCGACGGTGACCTACGAAGTCGAAGTCACCAACGCCGGCGACTACGACCTGCTGCTGCCCATGACGTTGACCTTTGATGCCAGCGACCGCCGCGTGACGGCCGGCGGCGCGGTGCCGGCACAGCCCGCGATCCCCGACGGCGACCAATGGCAGTTCACCTTGGATGCATCGGAATTGCCCGACCAAGTCCGTCTGCGACCCGGTGAAACCACCACCGCGCGGAGCGTTCGATTCTTGGCTCCCGGTAATGTGGTTCCCGATTTCGTACCCGGATTCATTGCCGCGACAACCGCCAACTTGCGTCCGCAATTTTCGTCGGACCCCGTTGTCGACGCGGTCGCCGGCCAGGAATACGAATATTCAGCGATCGCCGACGATCCCGACGGTGTCGCTATTGCCTACCTATTGCATCGCGGACCCGATGGGTTGGTCGTTGATCGCGACAGCGGATGGGTGACCTGGCAACCCGATGCGACGTCGCCGGCCAAAAGCTTGGTCACGATCCAGGCGATGGATTCACGCGGCGGATCGGTCTTCCAAACGTGGACGCTGGAAGTGCAAGGTGGCAATCGCGCGCCCGAGTTGATTTCGCCACCGGACGAAGCGTCGCTTTCGGAAAACCAAAATCTGTACCTGAGCCTTTCCGTCGTCGATCCCGACGGCGATGCGGTGACCCTTTGGATGGACAACCTGCCGCCGGGAGCGTTTTTTGATCCCGACGATCAAATGCTTCGCTGGACACCCGCCGCCGATGCCGCCGGTGTTTATCGCGATGTCGAAATTGTGGCCGACGACGGCGTCAATATCGTTCGCCACCACTTCGACCTGACGGTCTCCGATGCCAACCGTCCGCCGGTCGTCGTGCAGCCCGATTCGTTCACCGTCCGCCAGGGCGATGTTTGGACGCTGCGTTTGGACGCCACGGATCCCGATGGCGATCCGCTGCTGATCACCAGTTCCGCTTTGCCCCGTGGTGCGACGCTGGACGCCCGCGACGGAACCCTTCGTTGG
>JBCCRW010000202.1:0-10372 GCA_039201055.1 Planctomycetota bacterium
AGGCATCTTTCTGCCCCCTCTCCCCCGCGTTTTGTTTGCTGAGGAACGAAGCAAGCAACACGTGGGGGCGAGGGATGGGGTGAGGGGGCAGCAGCTGCAGCTTGAGTTCCTTTCAATTGAAGGCCACGCGTGGCACTCAAAACCCGAGCCACCTCAAACAACTGCGGAACAAGTGTCAGTGCAAGGGCCCGGCTCCCGGCTGTCGCCGGAATCTCGGCTCACCGGAAACGGGTCGCACCGGTCAGCCGGGCTCGCCGCTTGAATCAATAACCCGGCGGCGTTACGACTTCGCCGCCAGGAAATTATCGACTTCACTGGCCTTGCGGATGCGATCCATCTCTTTGCCAATCGCGATCTTCAGCTTTCGCACGCGGATGTATTCCTCCAACTGATCCTTAACCTCGGCGGGATCCGTGACGACCGGTTTGGTGAATCCTTGCAAGCGCAAAATCACGTATTGGCCGTTCGTCGCGATGATGCCGCTCAATTCACCCGGTTTGAGTGCAAAGGCTTCCTTTTCGATCGCCGGCTGTCCACCAAAGCGTTGAATCGGAGGCACCTTGCCACGATTGCTTGCCGATACAGGTTCCACGCTGTGTCGTTCGGCCAAGCGACCAAATGTCTCTTCGGTCTTGCCATCTCGGGCCGCCTTCCAAACGTTCTCGGCAGTCCGTTGATCCGAAAGCACGATCGCGAGCACTTCGGCGCGTGGCCCGTAGTGCGTTTGGAAACCACGTTGTCGATCTTCGTCGGTGATCGTGATTTTGTCAGACACCAGTTTTTTCATCGCGGTGGTTGGCCACACATCATCCTCGACGTACACCTTTCGTGAGATCGCGGTGTCGGCGGTGACCTTGCGAAGCCAGCTGTCCATGTCGGCGGAACCGTCCTGGCGAACGTGCCCGTACAAACTGGCCACCTCGGCGATCTCTTTCTGCAAGTCAGCATCGGTGATCTGCTTGCCGGCTTGCTTGAGGGCCTGTTCCACCATGCGACGTGTAATCAATGCTTCGAGAACTTCCTTGCCATTCCGATCGATGCATTGCTCGGTCAACTGCGCGATGGTGATTTGTTTGGCACCGACACGCGCGGCGACGCCGGGATTCTGCGTTTCAAGTTCGGCGTTACCGAGCACGATTTTGACCTGGGCTTGCTTTTGAAGTTCGGCAAAGATCTTGCCCGAAGCGGATCGCATCTTTTGGTCGCGAATGTCATCGTACAGTTGTTCTTTGACTTGATCGATCGCATTCGGTGGTGGCGGCGTCGCGGGAATCCGGCGAACGGCCTGCAGGATGATCCAGCGGTCGCCAAGCATCATGATAGGTGACACTTCACCATCCTTGAGGGCGAATACGGCGTCTTCCAATTTGGCGTCGCCGGTGTGGCGTCGAATCGGTGGGATCAAACCACCGACGCTGGCGCTCGTTTCATCTTCGCTATATTGCTTGGCCAACTTTGCGAACGTTTTGGGTTCGGCGGTCGCTTGCTGATGCAATTTTTCGGCCTTGGCGCGATCCTTGACGTCGATGACGCGGCACTTCACCGCCTCGCCAAAACGAGCATGATATGCCATGTTGAATTCTTCTTGCGTGACTTCGACTTGTTCCTGGGCCAAGCGTCGCAAAGCCAACATCGGCCAGATGATTTCGGTTTGATACTGCCGAAGCGTGATGTCGCGTTCCTTTTGCAGCAGCCCGATGTATTGTTCGACGCTGAAGCCGAACTTCGCGGCCATGCGTTTGATTTCCGCATCGACTTCCTCTCGCGTCGGCTGGCAGTTGTTCTGTTCGCACGCGGCCAGGATCAAATGCTTGTTGACCATGTTGTCCAGCACAATTGTGCCGAAGCGATCCAGGGCGGCTTTGCCCAATTCGTTGCGAGTGATGGGTTGAGCGTTGACGACCGCAACGATTCCCTGATTGGCGTTTTGTGCGGTCGCGGGCGTTGGCGTGCTGAGGGCGATGGCAAGCGGCGCGAGGCACAGCAACATCGTGGCGACGCGACCGATCCAGCGACGGCAAGATCGGGTCAACGCGTGAAAACGAACGGTGGAAAGGGGCATGGCGATCGGTTCCTCCTGAACCTCCGGCGGTAAATGGATTCCGAAAGATTTAGTCGTTTCCGCCGATTCGACTCAAGATCGAAACGCGAATCACCGATGATGTCCGTTTTCTTCAATCGCTTTGTAATTCTGTCTGTTGCGCCACGGACGCTGACCCAGAACATCGCTGTTTCGCGGTCGGCCAATGCGATGAAAATGGCCTGAAAACGCCGTTAAACCCGGCCGGTTTGTCAAAAAGCGTCTTGAGATGTTCGGCTTTGGCACGGGGATCGCGGAGCAGTCCCTTCGATACCGCGGGGGATTCCCGCCTTTTCTTGCGAACAAAAGGACCTGACATGCTCGTTTTGACCCGAAAGACCGACGAAGCGATTTACATCGGCGACAACATCAAAATCACTTTGGTGCGTATCAAAGGCGGCAGTGTCCGCATCGGCATCGATGCCCCCGAAGACGTGCAAATCAAGCGTGCCGAACTGCGTGATCGGCCGGCAACCGGCGACTCATCGGGCAACGACGCCGGTCCCAACCTGCTGGGAAACGGTCCCGATCTGCGGGCTCTGGGTGAGATCCTGAAATCCAGCAAGCCCTCCAACAATCGTCGGCTGGAATTGCCGACCCGGGAAACACGAGCCTCAGACATGGATGGGGCAACGGCTGGGGACCGCAATCGTCGTCGCAACCACATCCCGCGACCGGCCCTGGAGAAGTTTATGTCGGCGTAGCGGCCGAGGTGGCGTCTCATTCAAACACTGCACCGATGCTCGACACGCTGGACGGATGCTCCACAAGCTGGACGGATGCTGCACAAGCTGCACTGGGGCCACACCCGCCGATTGCCTAAGCTGTGCGAATGGGAGCCCCACCGAAACAGCCGAAGAGTCAACCTTCGCCGCCCGATACCGTCGCGACGAACGCGCCCGCCCGACCTGACGTATCCGTTCAAACCGACGCGCCCGGTAAGCCCGTTGCGTTGGCCGACACGGACGCTCCCGCAGACCCCAGCGTGACCGTCTGTGCCGCCGTTTGCACGCTTCGCGAAGCGGACAACATTGTGGCGATGTTGGAGGCACTGCGATTGCATTTGCCCACCGCGACACTGTTGGTTGTCGATGATTCCTCCGACGATGGGACCGCGGAATTAGCCGAGGGTTTTGCCCAAGTCGATGGGAATACAACGGTCCAAATCCGCGAGCAACGGGGTCTGGGTGGCGCCATCCGCGCGGCCATGCAGCACGCCGTCGATCATTCGTTTGATTATTTGATCAACCTGGACGCGGACTTTAGTCACGACCCCCAAAGCACGCCGCAGTTGTTGGAGCAAGCCCAACAATCCAGCGCCGATGTGGTGATTGGTTCGCGTTACGTTCGCGACGGACGGATTCTGGGCTGGCCGCTACATCGCCGATTGATGTCGCGCCTGGTCAATCGATTGGCGATTCATCGCTTGGATTTACCCATTCGTGATTGCAGCGGTTCGATGCGTTGCTACAAAGTCGCGACGCTGCGGAAATTGGATCCACAGACGCTGACCTCCAACGGCTATTCAGTGCTCGAAGAGGTGCTGCTGCGAATCCGTCAAATACCTGGCAGTCGGTTTGCCGAGATTCCGATCACGTTCGTCGATCGGCAGGCAGGGAAAAGCAAATTGACATGCTTGGAAGCGATGCGATCGATGCGAAAAATCTTGTCGCTGCGTTCGTAGCGAGGGCGAACTCGTCTTGTCGGCGTCCATGCGGGCGTTCTATAAGCCGGCGGTCCACTTCGTTATCGCGCGTCCAAATACAATCCGATGTTCGGCATGCCTCGATCGCCCGTTCCCTTCAAAAACGTGATGCGGACATGCGGCAAAGCAACTCGGGCATGCGGCAAAGCAACGTGGACATGCGGTTTGACGACGTCCCGATCGTGTTTGTGTTGGATCGGGATACTTTGCGCCGCTGCATGCTCGGATCCGGCACCTGTTAGGGCACAACAGACACCGCCGTCGGAACCGGAACTGATCGTTGCCGATTTGCCCACCGACCCCGCCGCGATCGTGGCTGTCGTGGGCCAGACACCGATTTTGTTGGCCGATCTCTTGCCCAAGATTGATGCCCGGATTCGCATGGCGATTGCCAAGTCGGGTGGCCAACAGCCACCGGAGGACCAATTGAAAATCGCGCGGACCAACATGGCTCGCGGGTTACTGGTCCAGGCCATTCAAAACAAAATGATGCGCGAATCGTTTTTGCTGCAGCAAGTCGGCACGCAGACCAGCCAGCAGCGCGCCGAGGCCGACGCCAAGTTGACCCAGCGGGCGCGGCAGATGTTTCGCGAAAACGAATTGCCCGAGTTGATGAAACAGTACGAATGCTCGGATCTGGCCGAACTGGACGACAAGCTTTCGGCCAAAGGAAGTTCGCTGCTGCTTCGCCAAAGCGATTTCATCGACATGATGCTGGGCCACTTGTACATCAGCGGTAACGTCGACAAAGAGCCCGAGGTTTCGATGGCCGAGATTGTTGGCTATTACCGCGAGCATCAAGAGGAATACATGAAGCCCGACCGTGCGCGGTGGGAACAATTGTCCGCACACTTTGATAAAGCCGGGTCTCGCGAGGAAGCCTGGAAATGGATCAACACAATGGCCTTGGAGGCGCTTTACGGCGGGAACCTGCAGGCGGTCGCGAGGAAAATGTCACACGGATCGTACGCGAACCAGGGCGGCGTCCACGATTGGACCGCCAAGGGTTCGCTGGTTTCCGAGCCCATCAACGCAACCATCTTCCTGATTCCGGAAAATAAGATGTCCGAAATCATCGAGGACCAGCGTGGTTTCCATGTTGTGCGTGTGCTGGGTCGTAAGGCGGCAGGATACACGCCGCTGGCCGAAGTCCAGGACGAAATTCGCAACACGATTCAAAAGCAAAAGATCGCCAAGTCGCAGGAGAAGACCTTGCGACGGATGCACAAAATGATTCCCGTGTGGTCGATGTTCCCCGGCGACATCCCCGGTGCGATGCCGCTACCGGGCACCGCGGCACCAACTCCGGTGCAAAACAGTGCTCCGGTGCAAAATCGTGCTTCGGTGCAAAATCGTGACACCGGCAACACGCGTCCACGTTACACCGCCCGCGCGAATCCGTGAGTGCCGTGTCGCGACGAATTGCCTTGCCACCCCTGGTGTGGTTTGTTGTCGTCGGGTGCGGCATCGTCAGCAGCGGCGGTTGCGGTCTGCTTCGCTATCGCCTGGATGCTCGCGCACCCGAGACGTTTCTGCCCAATCCGGTGCAAGTTCCCGCGGTGCGGGATCAGTTTTTGTGGAATGCGATCACCGACACCGTGGATGATTTTTTTCAGATCGCCAAGCAGCAACCGGTCGTCAACAGCGGCAACATGGTCGTCGACGGGCGGCTGGAGACCGCGTATCAGGTCGGCGGCAGCATCTTTGAACCCTGGCGGAAGGACAGCACGGCGGGATTTGAACGCTTGCAAAGCACTCTGCAATCGATCCGGCGGCGGGCCATCGTGACCGCCCGGCCGGCCATCGCGGCCGGTTCGTCTTTACCGATGTCGCCCGGTGGAAGTGTGGCCAATGCCGACGGCTATTTGATCGAAGTGGTCGTGACCAAGGATTTAGAGGACGTCCTAGATCCGGACAGCGTTTCGCAGGTGCCGGAGGTTTCACGCCATGACGGAACCTTGATTCGCATCGGAGATCGGATCGACGATTCGCCGCTCACCTTGGGCTGGATCCCGCTGGGTCGCGACCCGCAGCTTGAACAGCGAATTTTGTCGCAAATCCTTGGCCGCATCCAAGCGGCTACGCGGCACAAGTAGCGCCGGCGATCGACCGCCCGCCAACGCCTGCGTGCAACGCCTGCGTGCAACGCCTGCGTGCAACGCATGCGCAAAGCTTGAGGATTTTTCGGGTTACCAGTTTTTTGCCGCTTTTGTTCCCAACCCGGCTAAGACTTTCCGCTAGGTCGTGCCGATACTACCCGCACAACCCGAATTCAATCCGGCAATTTGGCCTCCAGTGTGCGACCCGCGATCGGGAAGCACGGAGCCAACACACAGATGCCGCGGACGGTCATCCCGATTCAACTCAGGATGCCGGGTCGAATCGGGCCGAAAATCGAACCTCTTGTGATGGTGGAAATCGCGATGTCGGTACGGAAGCTGGCCGCCGGAATTTTATCGTTGCTCGTCACCTGTGGGATGGCGACAACCAGTCACGCTCAAGGCAACTTGCCGGTCGACCCATTCGCGTTCGATCCGGACTTTCGTTGGTTCGAGCCGGTCTACGACGTGGACCTGGACGAATTGAAGCCGGAAAAACGAGCCCCCAGTGGTTGGTTCGCCACCTACGATCGGCTGAACTTGTACGGCACCCGGCCGGAATCGCAAATCATCAGCGGCAGCTTTGGCAGCAACAGCGACTTCGACAGCCTGGATAGCGGCTGGGGCCATCGCTACGAAGTCGGCTACATGCTGCCGCATGAGGATCACGGATTCACGTTCACCTACATGAGCAATGATGTGGGCGAATTCTTGTTCGACCGCAACCTTGTTTCCGGCCAGGTCATTGCCGAAGGCGACGACGATCCAACGCTAGATGACGATCCGACCAACGACATCAACGTCAGCGACTTGTTCAGCCTGGATGAATTCATCGATGAATTGACCAGCATCAACGCGTTTAGCTTCGATTCGTATGAATTGAACAAGACCTGGCGGCTGACGCCGTATCACTATGGCGGGATCTTGGAACCAATGGTCGGTCTTCGCTACATGCGGCTGCGTGACCGGGCGATCTACCAGGACTACACTCCCGCGTTCGATCCGATCACTGGAACCGCCAACACGAACGCCAATGGCGACGTTAACGATTCCTTGATCAGTTCCGAAGGCGACACCGACAACGACATGATTGGCGGCCAGATCGGGTTCCGCTACTTCAAAACCCGAATGCGGTTCACCCACTCGCTGGACTTCCGTGTCTTCGCGGGCGGCAACTACCAAAGTTCACGCTTTCGCCGCACCAACACGGTGCGAAACTTTGCCGGTGGTGGTTTGCCCGGCGCCGACACACTGCCCCAGCAGGAATTCACTCAAACCGAAGTGGTGCGGTTTGCCCGCAATGAAGAGTTCTTCGTCGGTTTTGATCTGCGGGGTGAATTGGGTTACCAATTGACACGAATGATCCAAGTCCGTGGCGGCTTCCAACTGCTGGACATCGGAACCGGTGTGTGGCGGGGCGGTTTCAGCGACAGCCGCATCACGGGTGACCAAAACCAGGACTTGTTGATGCTGGGCGGAACCTTTGGGATCAGCCTGAATCACTAAGATTCGCCAGCGTTAAGGTTCGCTGGGCAACGCACCGCCGATCACCTCGGCGACCGCGATCAAATCCTCGGGCCAAGGTGCGGTGAAGGTCATTTCTTGTGCCGTTTGTGGATGACGGAAAGTCAAACGGCGTGCGTGCAGGGCCTGTCGAGATAGCACCAGCGGATTGCGGTCGCTGACGACCGCGTCGCTGCCACAAACGCCACGCAATTCATCGCGGCTGATTTCGCGATGACCACCGTAAAGCCGATCACACAATATCGGGTGACCCAGGTGGGCCAGATGCACGCGAAGCTGATGCGTGCGGCCGGTTTTGGGACGCAGCCGCACCATACTGACTTTACCACGGCGATCCAGCACCTCGTAAAAGGTCTGAGCGGGACGCACCGACGGATGATCGCTGCGGATCGCTTGTTTGTCGCGTTGGTAGGGGTGCAACCCGATCGAAGCATCGATCCAATCGCGATCGCGATCGATATGCCCCACCGCAAAGGCAAAGTATTCTTTGGAAACGGTCCGGTCGGCGAATTGTTCGGACAAATGCAAATGCACCGCGTTGGTCTTGGCGACCACAATCACGCCACTGGTGTCGCGATCCAAGCGATGGACGATGCCCGGGCGCGTCGGACCGCCCACATCGGATAGCGACCGAAAGCGATACGCAAGCGCCGCCGTCAAAGTGCCCGACCAATGGCCGCGTGATGGATGCACGACCATGCCCGCGGATTTGTTGATGACGACCAACGCGTCGTCTTCGTACAACACCGAAAGCGGAATGTTCTCGGGGACCGTGTCATCGGTCGGCGGCGGCGGCAAGCGAAAGCGAACGCTTTGCCCGGCCTTCAGTTTGTAGCTGGGGCGGATGATCCGTCCATCGACTTCGGCACCGTCTTCATGAACGGCCAGTCGAATTTGCGTGCGTGAATACCCGTCACAGCACTGCGACAAAAACAAATCGATGCGTTGCTTATCGGCACCCGGCGGGACGACAAAGGTGCGATAAACCGGGTCAGTCATCCGAATCGGGCGACGTGCTCGTTCCCGCTGGCGGCTCTTCGCTCGCTTCTTCGCCCCCGGATTCGGCGGTTCCCGATTCGGTCTTGGATTCGGCGGTTCCGGATTCCTCGGTCACGGATTCCTCGGTTCCGGATTGCTCGGTCACGGATTGCTCCATGCTCGCTTCTTCCGGACCAGCCGCTTCCGCGGTGGATGCTTTTTCGGTGGCGGCTGCCTCGGTGGCAGTTTCTTCAGCACTCGCCTCGCCGGATGCTGTTCCGCCGGATACCGTTTCGCCGCCCCCGTCCATTGCCGCCGGTTCCGCTGCCGCTTCGTCGGTGTCACCACCGCCCGTCTCGGCCTCCGTCTCGGTGTCGGCATCGTCATCGTTGGTGCTCGAACCAAAGTCCAGCGGCGGCAAACCCAAATCGGGTTCACCTGGCAGGCCGCCTAAACCCGGCAACCCAAGCGGCTCGGTGGGTTTGGGCGGCGAAAAATCCTGTTCGTTGAACCACGCCATAAATTGCTTGGTGTCGGGTCGCTGGAACTTGACGATGCGATCTTCGGCAAATTCGCGAACGGCATCGGATTCGGCCACCGGCACCAACTTTTCGTACGCCGCGATGGCCGCTTCCACGTCGCCCTTCGCCTCATTGGCCTTGGCGATTCCCAAATGGGCACGGGAAACCAGCACCGAATCGCCCGAGAAGTTGACGGCTTTTTGGTACGACTTCAGTGCATCCTCGATCTGTTCCAATCCGGTTTCTCGGTCGGAAAACAGATCATTGACGCCCTTGGCCAGCAACGCGTCGCCGGCGAACACGGCGGCCCAGCCACCGGCCAGCGAATCGGGATTGGCCTGATAAATTTGCTCAATCGCCTCGGCATTCCCCGAGGACGCCGTGTTGAGCAGCCCGAAGGTGGCCTGCGACGTGTTGGCGGCCTCTTCGGATTTCAGCAGAGCGAATCCGACCAGGGCCACGATGACAAGCGCCGCACCGATGGCAATCAACTTCGAATAGGGCTCGATCGCCGTGTTGATTCGGCCTAAAGAATCGGCCAATTCGTTTTGTTGTAATTCGTTGCGGCGATCGTTCATGATCGAACTTCCCGGGCGGTTTCAGGTTTTCAGAAGGGCCCGGGAGTATAGGTGAGCCGCAAAAATGGGGTCAAGAAGCTTCGGCCGGTTCGCTGCCCAGTTGAGCGAGAACTTGCAGGACGCCGTTGAGGTGTGCCATGCGGGGACCGAAGCGATCGATGAACTCGTTCAGCATGTAGTCGCCCTCGACCAAGTAATCCTCGCTATCGTTGACTTCATCGGCCAGCGTATCCAAAAATTCGGCCTGAACGCGGCTGAGCGTCTCGGCGGCCAGCCGGCATTTGTCGGCCAAGTCCGGGTTGGCCTCCTTCCACTGACTCAGTTCATCATTCCGCTGCTGGCCGGCGGCATTTTGGTTGCCCACCAGGGCTTCCAACATGCGGTTTTGTTGCTGCTGGCCGTCCACCAGTTGCCGCAGTAAATCGACCATCACCTTATCGGTCGGCTGTGGCGGCGACGGTTCCGTCTCGGGCGAAACGTCGATCCGAAACATCGGCGAAACTTGGTGGTGGTCAAATGACATGGCGTGGCGGACCGAAAAGAATGAAACACACTGGGAAACAAGATTCACGAAGTATAACCAAGCCCACGGCGCATTTCCCGGCAAAGCCCTTCCGACCGTTTTTTTTGCCTCGGTTCATGAGCCATTCATCCGGATAATCCGAAAAAATTTTGCCTTTTGTCAGATCAAGTCCCCGGTACCGCTTGGTCGAAAACAGGTGCATGTCGAGAACCGATGCCAAGATTGGCTATTTGACGGTCGTTCACGAAGATCGCAGCGGTTGGACCGGTGGCCTGCTGGTGCTCAATCGTGGTGGACGACCCATGGAATTTCAGTGCACCCTGCCGATCCGGCCCAGTCGCGCCCACGCGATTTTGTACGGCAG